>CAKZUM010000489.1 GCA_937921525.1 uncultured Saprospiraceae bacterium | reverse complement strand
GTAACAAAAAAGAACAACCCAAAAAAAGGGAATCAAAATCAAAAATACGTGAACGATATTCAAAACCGTATGGTGCGAAATTGAAATAAATTTTATTTAAAACATTGATTATCAAAATTTTAAGTGTTTCATTCAAGAATGAACCAATTTTAAAAGCAATTGATACATATAATAAAATCCTTATTTTAATATGAATCTAAATTTGGGCTTTTCAAATAGCTCAGATTTTATTCATGAAAAATAACAATGTATCTTATTGGTCAGCGACTGTCGCCCTAGCTGGATTTTTATTTGGCTTTGATACCGTAGTGATATCGGGTGCCAACCTTCCCATAAAAGAACTTTGGAATACCTCGCCTCTTTTTCACGGCATGTTCATCATGTCTATGGCATTATGGGGCACTGTGATTGGCGCTTTGTTCGGTGGTATTCCCTGTGATAAATTAGGGCGTAAAAAAACCTTGTTTTGGATTGGTGTGCTTTATACTATTTCTGCCTTAGGTTCTGCCCTTGCACCTGATCCATATACCTTTTCCGTTTTCCGTTTTCTTGGAGGTCTTGGTGTGGGTGCTTCTTCGGTAGCCGCTCCAACCTATCTATCTGAAATAGCTCCGGCTAATAAGCGAGGTGGCTTAGTGGCTCGCTATCAATTTATGATTGTCTTTGGAATTTTTATTGCCTTTTTTAGTAATTATTTATTGAAAGGGGTGGGCGGTAGTATTGATTGGAGATTGATGTTGGGCGTGGAAGCCATTCCTGCAATTATCTATTGCATTATGGTGGTAGGAGTTCCTAATAGTCCACGATGGTTAGTGTTGCACAAAGGCGATGAGGAGGAGGCTGGAAATATTCTATCTCAAATGGGGGTAGCCAATGTTACCGAATCCATTAAAGAAATAAAAGCCTCGGTGGATGAAACGGTACAAACTAGCTTTTTAAATAAAAAATATTCTTTCCCTATCACACTCGCTTTTCTATTAGCATTCTTCAATCAGCTATCGGGTATTAATTTCATTTTGTATTACGCTCCAGAGATTTTGGAGGTAGCTGGCTTGGCTAGTAGAGAGTCATTGATGAGTTCCATTTCCATTGGCTTGGTCAATCTTGTATTTACCTTATTAGGAATGTATTTGATAGATCGCTCAGGCAGAAAAAAATTGATGCTTTGGGGGTCCATAGGCTACATCATTAGTTTGAGTATGGTGGCTTATGCTTTTTATAGTGGAGCGAGTTCTATGTTTCTGTTGTTTTTTATTTTGATGTTTATCGCCTCCCATGCTGTCGGTCAAGGTGCAGTAATATGGGTCTTCATTTCTGAAATATTTCCAACTAAAATTAGAGCAAGTGGACAGAGTTTTGGCTCTGGTGTACACTGGGTATTTGCGGCGCTGATTACCTTAATAACCCCTGTTTTTTTAGATCAAAACAATGGTATTTTCAAAGATAATCCTTGGCCCATATTTGCCTTTTTTGCTGGCTTTATGGTGTTGCAATTATTGTTTGTCTTGTTTATGATGCCTGAGACTAATGGAAAAAGTTTAGAGGAGTTAGAGCAAGAATTGAGTAAGTCAGACTTGGAGCTATCGCTCAATAAATAAGGTGGGCTTAAGTTTACTAAACCTTCAAGGTTTAGTAAACTTATTCACATTCAAAATTCAACATTAAAACCTCTGAGAATTAAACAAAAAATATTTTTTATGAAACGTATTTACTTATTGATGTCTCTCTTTTTGTTCCTCTCCATTGGTCTGTATAGTCAGATTACGGTAACGGGAACTGTATTCGATGAGGAGACAAGAGAACCCTTGATTGGTGCTTCTATTGTGGTTGTAGATGATAGTGGTACAGGTACTGTTTCTGATATAGATGGTACTTTTTCAATTACTTTGCAAGAGGCAGGTGCATTGGAATTTTCTTACACAGATGTAGATTTTACTTTTCAAAGTGCAGCCTCAGGAGATGCTCGAACTTCTGGTGGCGGAACAGAGAATGCCTTACGCTCTTTATTTGGCAGATTGAATTATAATTTTGACGAAAAATATTTGTTTTCTGCTATCATACGTCGGGACGAGACCTCTCGCTTTAGTGACATTGGTTACTTTCCTTCTGTTTCATTAGGCTGGGTAATTTCAAAAGAACCTTTCTTTGCTAATATAGGTGCTATTGACCAATTAAAATTTAGAGGAAGTTGGGGGCAACTCGGTAATCAAACCGCAGGAGATTTCACACAGCTAAGTTTATTTGGTTCTAATCCAAATAGTAGTGATTATGATATTGCTTCTACCAATACTGGAGTTGAACAAGGGTTCATTGTACTCTCAAGAGGGAATCCTAATGTAAAATGGGAGACGACTACACAAGCTAATTTGGGTTTAAATCTCTCCATGTACAATGGTAAAATAAATCTCGAATTAGATGCCTGGAATAAAAAGACAGAGGATATTTTATTTAGACTTCCTCTATTGGCGGTGCAAGGAGAAGGACAACCACCCGTCGTGAATATTGGGGAAATGACCAACAGAGGAATAGATGCAAATCTATCTTATAATACCAACATTGGTAATGATTTTAATATTGATATATCCGCTCAATTTGGTACTTATCGAAATAATTTTGACCGATTCGGTTTTGAAGTGTCCATTGGAAATGAAGGCGAATCTTATATAGATACCGGAGATGGTATTACAAGAATAGTGGAAGGACGACCTTATGGTGTTTATTATGGACATCAGGTGGAAGGTATTTTTCAAGATCAGGCGGAAGTAGACGCCCACGCTAAACAAACAGGAAAAAATATTGGGAGGCTAAAGTATGCGGATACTAATGGTGATGGAACAGTAGATGATAAAGACCGGGTATATCTTGGAAGCTTTCATCCAGATTGGACAGGAGGTCTTGGACTTAATTTATCTTGGAAGAATATAACTTTCTCCACTGCCTTATACGCTTCTGTAGGCAATGAAGTGTATAACAGAAATAAGATATATACCGATTTCGCACAGTCAGAATTATTTAATCATGGCACTGTCATTTTGGACGCATGGACACCAGAAAATACTAGTTCCTCCATTCCTGCCGTCATCTTGGACGATAAAGGAAATAACGAATTTAGAGCTTCCTCTTATTTCATAGAAGATGGATCTTACCTAAAAGTTAGACATCTTAAACTAGGGTATCAAGTGCCTAAACGATGGTTAAAAGCGATGGGCGCAAATGTCTATGTAGAAGTACAAAATCCATTCATATTAACGGGCTATTCTGGGGTTGATCCAGAATTACCTTTTGAAGGCAATAGTAATATTCCTGGCATTGATAACGGCGCGTATCCTTTGGCTCGAACTATTTTGTTTGGGGTGAATATTAATCTCTAATTGGAAAATCATACATCTTACTTCATAAATCATACATCATAAATCCACCTTCTTGCGCATTGCAACCCTCACTAACCAAATGGATTTAAGATGTATGATGTAAAATATATGATTTATGATTTTTGACACTCCCCAAAGAATATGGATAAAAATAATAAGTATCCAATACCTATTCTCAAAGCATATAACAATAAAAAATCATGATTAACCATATATATAAAACGGTTTCATTTCTGCTCATTTTGGGGCTACTACTTTTTTCAGCTTGTCAAAAAGACCTATTAGAAAAAGACCCTAAAGGCGTTTTAGCAGAAGGCGTTGCTAGTCCCGCTACCGTAGATAAACAGGTGATAGCGACCTATCAAGCATTGGGTGGACATTTCTTCGGTAATTCAGAATCTTTTACAGGACCTTCTAGCAACTGGGTCATGGATGTTCGCTCGGATGATGCCTATAAAGGCGGAGGAGGAATTGGTGATCAAACAAACCTGCACCAACTGGAAACAGCTACAATGGATCCTACCAATTTTGCTACTTTTCAAAAATGGAGAAACCTATACTTTGGAATTGCTCGGTGCAACGTAGCTATTCGAGAAATCACCAACCTAGAAGCAGCCAATTATCCAAAAACAGAGCGCATTGCGGAGATGCGATTTTTAAGAGCACATTTCCATTTCGATTTAAAAAGAAATTTCAATCAAATTGTTTATTTGGATGAGACAATGGACCCTACCGTAGAAACGAATACTCGTTTCAGCAATGAAGAACTATGGGATTTAATTCAGGCAGACATGCAGTTTGCTTTTGAAAATTTGCCAACAGTGCAGTCCGAGGTTGGTCGAGTTACCAAATATAATGCAGCAGCATATCTCGCAAAAATTGCTATCGAAAAAAAACAATGGGCTGCAGCAATAGGGCATTGCAATTTTGTGATGGGTGGTCCATTTAAGTTATTAGATGATTTTCAGCAATTGTCTGAATTAGATTTTGAGAACAGTGCGGAAGCAGTCTTTGCCATTCAATACTCTACGGCCAATATTTTTTTAAATCACAACTGGGGTGATTTGTTAAACGTCACCTCTGGTCCAGGCATTAATGGAGGTGCTTATGCCAATGGCGATGACTTTTATTTGGGCAGTCAGAATTTAGTAAATGCTTTTAAAGTAGATAATGACGGCTTTCCTCTTTTTACTAGTTTCAATTCAGGAAGTAGCGTGGTCAGAGGAAGTTACTCTGGTCCTGTAGACCCTAGAATAGACTTCACTTTTGGTCGACTGGGTATTCCGTGGAAAGGGACAGCGAATTATTCGGAAGCATGGGTAAGATCACAAGATTATTTCCCAAGCTTTAGTGGTAAAAAGCAGGTCATTGCGCCAGATGATCCACGAGTCCACAATTCTTTTCCTTGGGCGGCCTCTGGTTTGAATTTCAATGTCATTCGCTATGCAGAAGTATTGCTTTGGAAAGCAGAGGCAATTATTGAATCTGGTGGCAATCTGTCAGAGGCGATTGATTTGATTAATCAAATAAGACAACGAGCCAAGGACAGCGAATATGTCAAAACGCTAGATGGATCTGAAGATGCGGCTAATTATAGAATTGGTCTATACGACGCTAGTGCAATGACTACAGAAACTGCCAGACAAGCAGTACGATTTGAACGAAGATTAGAATTAGCGATGGAAGGGCATCGTTTTTATGATTTGAATAGATGGGGCATTACTAGCGAGGTGATTAATAATTATTACCAAAGAGAAGGAGACCGAGTCGAGTATTTACAAGATGCTACTTTCCAATCAGGAAAGCACGAATATTTACCGATTCCACAAGGAGAGATTGATTTAGCACCAGAATTATATACTCAAAATCCAGGATACTAAAACTGTCTTTGGTAATTGGACTTTCTAAAATAAGTTCCAATACACAACTAGAGTACAATTTCAGGATACCGTTCCTAACAATGTATTTATATTAATTAAACAATTAAAAATTATGAAAAAATTATTGTTCTTAACACTGTTCATGGCTGTAGGTCTTTTATGGACTGGCTGTGGTGAAGATGATCCAGCAACACCAGTACAAGAGACTAGAGATACAAGCATATCAATATTTGAAATCACAGCACCATTCAATGCGGTAGGTGCGATTAGTGGTACAAATATAGCTGTCCCTTATCCTTTTGGCGAAGATGTAACGGGCGTTACGGTAGCTGCAACGCTTCCTGCGGGGGCATCCATCAGTCCTGGTAATCCAGTAGATTTTTCTGGAGGCCCTGTTACTTTTACGGTAACCAATGGTGCTTCTACTAGTAACTATACTGTTACTTTGAATGAAGGCGAGAATCCATTGAGAATAGCTTTAGTAGGAGATGGACCTTTAGAGAATTTACCAGCAGAATCTAAAATTGCTTACGAATGGGCATTGGAAGAGTATAAAGCAGAAGCTAGCTACTTTGATTTTTCTGATTTATCAGCAGATGCAATTAGCACGGCTAATGTAATATGGTACCACTACGTATCTAACCCAGGCGTAGATGCGGACGGAAACCCGTCCGCTCCACAAGATACAAATGGGGATGGTATATGGCAAGCTTCTGAAGCATTACCAGCAAGTGCTGCTGGTGCGGCAGGTTTGATGGAAGATTTTGTTAAATCAGGTAAAAATATTTTACTTTCTGGTAGTACTTCCACTTTAGTAGGTGCTATGGGTAGAATTGAAGAAAGATATAATCCAAATAACTGGTGGTTTAATCCAGGAGATCCTGTTCAAAATCCAGACTGTTGGGGTATTTCTTTTCTTCCTGATACGGGGCCTTCTGTTGGAGATTATCCAGATGATAACGGTGCATATTGGTTATGGAGTGGATTAGAAAGAACGGCTTACTCTTTCAATGAAGGAGATTTAGAAGGTATTTGTTTTAGCCCTGCTGGACAGAAAAAAGACCGTCAAAATAACTGGTTCTTTATCCCAATGTTTGAAGGCGAAGTAGATCCAGAAGTACTTAATTCTTCTAAAAATAGATTCGAAGAAGTTACTTCTTCTACCGTAAGAGCTTCTACAGAATGGGATGCATTAGTAGGGGGAATTGAGTTTGGTGTTATTGTTGAATTCGGTCCTACTGGAGATTATACAGGTACGGTACTTTCTGTTCCTGTAGGTGCTTATGAGTGGGATAGAGCTGATGGTGATGGACCAATTCCTAATGTAGTTGCTGCAACGCAGAATGCATTAGATAGATTTAAAAACTGATTGATTTAATTTTTAAAACTAGTAATCATTAGATGGGTATTCCACATGGGGAACTTTATCGAACTTTACGATCTCTGAAATTAAGGATAAAATGACTGTTGAATGCTGGTATGCTACGGAGTCCTTTAATGCAGCAGCAGCTGGCGACAAAATAAATGAAGGTGATACAGTTTAGTGGAATTTAGATATGAAAAAATCCGTGACTAATTAATCCGTGACTAAAACTTTCCTAGTCACGGATTAATTAGTCACGGATTTTTCCTCTATACATATTAATCTTTCCACTAAAATGTATCACACTCGAATTAAATAAATCATAATATGGATTATATAGCTAAAGGAATACTATTTATCTTGGTATTGTCCTGGTTTGCATGTGCTACCATTACCACTACTTCTGTGGTGGATAATGAGGCGAATAATTAGGCAGATATATCTATGAAAATGAGCATTGGCAAAAGTGGGCAATACGGTTTTAAATTAGCCAACGAGTTAGGCGAGTTTGTTCATTTCTATGTGGATGCAGCTACTGGAAAGTTATTTTTTGACAGAAGGAAGAGTGGCGATATCTCCTTCTCTAATGATTTCCCAGCGATTCATGAAAAGCTAAGAACAAGTACCAATGATGAGTTGACTATTCGAGTCTTAGTGGATGTATCTTCCGTTGAAATATTTATTGATGATGGTCAAGATATATTTACAGAAATATTTTTTCCAGAGAAACAATACTCAAAATTTGAAGTGCAAATGGATGGAGTAGGAGAGCGGTTAATAGAAGGAAACATGACAGCAGTGAAGCGGATTTGGGGTTCTTAGTAACAGGACATAAAAAAAGCCATCACATAAGTACCTGTACTTATGTGATGGCTTTTTAAATTAACGAATAAGTTCCAACTTATCGGATCGTATAAGAAACCCCCAATCCGAAAGTAATACCGCTTTGGAAATTCAAGTAATCATAATCTAAACCATCACCTGATCCATCAAAACGGT
>CAKZUM010000488.1 GCA_937921525.1 uncultured Saprospiraceae bacterium | reverse complement strand
CACAGTTGGTAGATATTGAGGAACAAACACTGATTAATGAGGCGAATAAATTAATTACGCAAAACATTGCAAAGGGTAGAAAGAAAAGACAAATCCGCAGAGAGCGTTCACCTGTAGGGAAGCCTGCCCCATCAGGAGATTCATCTTTTCCATCAGCTCCACCTCCGACGATAGAGGGAAAGGAGCAATTACCACCTGAACTAGCAGACCGTATCCGACCCGTTGATGAGATCAACCAAGTGGTCGGAGCGGCATACCAAGAAAAAGATATTGTCCGTATTTTAATTAGTGGCGGTAATCAAATTTTTGATGCGGAAGAAAATATCACAGTAGCAGAATATATCCTTTCTAATATAGAAGATGTACTAGATGACTTTGACAACGCTGGATTTGGATTGATCGTTAATGAATATCATCAACGATTACTGAACAAGCAACCCACAGATCATAGCTATTTTTTAAACCATTCGGATGAAAAGATTCGCCAAATTACAACTGGCCTCTTGACTTCCCCATATGAATATAGTCCGAATTGGGAAGAGAAATTTGAACAACCCCTACGTACGCAAAAGAATCCTGAAGAAAATTTTACCAAAGACAGTATCTACTCCCTCCGAACTTTCAAGCAAAAGAAAATTCACCAAATGCGACTAGATATTTCTGATAAAGTAAAAGCGGCAAGTGACAAAGGGGATTTCGATGAAATGATCAAATTTATGAAAGTGAAAAAGAAATTAGATGAGGTCTATAATGAGTTGGCATTGCAGACGAATACAGTCGTGATTAAGTAGTTAGAGAATAGAGAGCAGAGAATAGAGACCTATTTCGTTTAAAAAACTATAAAATTCCTTCTACTTTTAAACGAAATATATCTCTGCTCTCGCTTCCCCGCCCGCCTGACGGCAGTCGGGCTAGTCTGCTCTCTATTCTAAACACAAGTAGTGATTGAGTAATTTCCATAAACTATCAAAAAATAACAATGCCCTATATCCAAGAAGTAAGAGGTTTTACGCCGAAATTAGGTGACGACTGTTTTGTAGCTCCGAATGCAACAATCGTAGGTGATGTGACCCTCGGCGATCAATGCAGCGTATGGTTTAACGCAGTCATAAGAGGAGATGTGAATAGCATTATCATGGGAAATAAAGTAAACATTCAGGATGGTGCCGTGATTCATTGCACCTTTGAAAAAACAAAAACTATCGTAGGCAATAATGTTTCTATCGGGCATAATGCAATTGTGCATGGCTGTACAGTCGGGGATAATGTACTAGTAGGAATGGGCGCTATTATTATGGACAATGCCGTGGTAGAATCCAATGTATTAATTGGTGCTGGTGCAGTCGTCTTAGAAAATGCAAAACTAGAATCTGGATTCATCTATGCAGGCGTCCCCGCAAAAAAAATCAAACCATTGACCAAAGAAAATTTTCAACACTATATTGGAAGAATTGCAGATAACTATGTGTTGTATGCTAGTTGGTTTAAATAGAAGCGAGAGCAGAGAACAGAGAACAGAGAACAGAGACTAGATTCTTAAATAGAAAAGACAGGGCGAACGAAAAGTCATTTTTATAATATATATTGGTGGAAGCAAGTTACAAACTTGCAGCATATTAAGTTGAAGTTACAAACTTCAACCATCGACCCCAAGCATTTTTCAATGAATTATATATTACGATTTTGACTTTTCGTTTGCCCTAATAGAAAAGATATTATCTTAAAAATTAGCACGAACTTATCTCTATTCTCGCTTCTCTGCTCTCTGCTCTATTTTTAAAATACATACCCCAAATGAAACGCAAAATTAAACCGTTTTTCAAATAAGTTATATTCCGTAGCGAATCGACCAGGGCCTAAAGGAGAGACAAAACCGATCTCTAATCCATAGCCCAAAATATCTCCCTCTATATCAGGTACCGCATCAAAAGTATTGTCAAAAATACGATCATATTCCTTTGCTTTATACTGTCCGTAATTGAGCAATATGGATGCGAAAACATCTTTTTTTAACTCTGTTCTCCAACGAATACCAGATAGCCAATAAGACGATACGGGTAATTCCATGTAGTCTAAACCTGCAAACTCAATGTGGCTTAATTCCTCTGGAATACTTCTTCCTAAAAAGAATAGATTTAGAAAACTATTAGAAGTTTCTGATTTTTGAAATTCTACAGCTCCTGCATCTGCATACCATTCTACTGCCATAATTTCTCCAACAGGGAAAATTTTAGAGAATTGAAGTCTAGCCAGTTTATTAAAACTGTTTATGCCAATTTCTTGAACATCAAAAGGAAATTTTAAAGAAGAAGATAAAGCCAATTTACCATCAATAGCTAAATATGATCCCTCTCTAGGATAATGCGTTCGATCATAGGTATCTCTTAAATACCGGGCATAAATGGTTTGTTGGGTAATACCAAGCGACTCCGTTGCACCTTCAAAGAATTTATCTCGTTGGGCATACCGTTCCAAACCAATGCCTCCAGACAACAAAGAACTATTATTAAAACTAGTAAATAAATCTAGCCGAAGTTCATAGTGGGTCATTCCTGTACGCTCCTCAACGCCCCCTTTTTCATCATATAAATCTAATGGGAAATGATTGAGTTTGCCTCCTAAATGAATACCGAAGTTAGGTTGAGAAGTAGTGTACACTTGGTAGTTGGCTAATAGCAGCGGATACTCTGACAGTTTAAAATCTACTGATAATTTTGAACCGCTCAAGCCTCTATTTCTAAAAGTGGCATTCATCAATAAGGCAGCTTTGAGGTCGCTATCATAGTTTGCGCTGACTTGTAGATATTCGCCACTCTTTAAGGCTGCATCAATAGATAGTTCATATCCTTCCTCTGATGGCGTTAATTCGTAATAAGCATCTTTGAAAAATTGACTCCCGAATAATTGCTTGATTCGCTTTTCGATGACTTCCATAGAATATTCTTTGGTCGATCGCATTTGCATGACATTGGCAATTGCATTTTTTCGTTTTCCTTCAATCCCTCTAAGTTTTACATTACAAACTTTACAGGTAGTAGGAATGTTTATATTTTCGGAATGCAAAGAATCACTATGGCTAATGACCGCTAATATCTCTGGTAGGGCAGCTCTAGCTGCGGCTTCTCCTAATTTTAATAATTCTTCTCCTCTATCAAAATCTAAAGTTCCAATACCCCTAATATCTGGGCTAATGACAACATCCGCTAGTTGCTTTTGTAATTCGACAGATTCTGCTAATTTGTAACTACTCGTTTGCTCCAATACCTGCACGAGAGAGACTAAGCCATCTCTGTCATATAATGGGCTCGTGATGTCTACTGCAATGACAATATCTGCTCCCATATCAATCGCTTCGATAACCGGTAAATTTCGGACGACTCCACCATCAATTAACAATTTTCCATCTAATTCCATTGGCTCAAAGACGGAAGGCAATGACATACTTGCTCGCATTGCTTTTGCCAAACACCCCTCTTTGAGGATGACCGCATCTCCAGTCTCTGCATCCGTTGCCACACATCGAAAAGGAATTCTGAATTGGTCAAAGTCATGTACCCCATGCGCTGGAAAAGTCAATTGGGAGAGTAATAAACCTATTTTTTGTCCTTGTATAAATCCTTTAGGTAATTGTATTTTCCCATCTTCAAGCCCCACTTTCAGTTGATAGCGGTCAGCATATTGTCGTTCTTCAATAGGCAAGTCCGTTCGTTTCAACTCATCATTGAAATAGTAGGCCCAATCTAGCTCAACTGCAATACGCTCCATATCCTCCACAGAATAGCCGATAGCATATAAGCCTCCCATAATACTTCCAATACTTGCCCCTGTAATATAATCAGGACGAATACCTGCCTCCTCCAATACCTTCAATACGCCTATATGAGAAATACCCTTAGCCCCTCCCCCACTTAATGCTAAACCTATTTTGGGACGATCCTCTTGTGCCTGTAATTGAAAGGAAAGAAGGATTAAAAAAAAGCTTACCAATTGTCTACTCATAATATTTATTTCAATTTCTCCGCAAAGATAGATATTTGTTATCTTCGGAATAGAAGATAAAGTAAAATAAAACTGCTTAGAAATGGTTCAATAATAAATGTACATTCTTCTACTTGTTATTTTTCCTTTCTGCTGCGTTGAAAAGCCTCGTCGATACTAGGCATCGCCTACGTTTTTCGCCTTGCATAAAGAAAAAATAACGGCGCATAAAAACGACATTTATTAATGAACCATTCCTTACTGCTATACCAAATGAGTCGACTTTCTTCCTTCTACAGAAAATAAGTATTCAAACATAATAAGGTTTGGATTTAGTTATAAGTGCTTATTTTTGTGTTTTTTACTTCTCACTTTTCGTTTGTCCTGATTCCTTAAGATTTTAAAAAATGAAAAAAGTAATCGTTGCTTCCAAAAACCCTGTAAAAGTGAAGGCTACGAAAATAGCCTTTGAGCGCACCTTTCCTAAAGAAACCTTTGAGTTCATAGGTGTGCAAGTCCCTTCCTTTGTAGCGGATCAACCTATGTCAGATGGCGAGACCTACGAAGGGGCGGCGAATAGAGCCAATAATGCAAAAACGGCTCATCCTAATGCCGATTTTTGGGTAGGGATAGAGGGAGGAATTCAAGATAGAGAAAGTGTAATGGACGCTTTCGGATGGATGGTTATTTTAACAAAAACGGCATTGAGTGATGCTCGTTCTTGCACATTTCCATTACCTCCGTATGTAGCAGATGCAGTACGCAAGGGAAAAGAATTAGGTCATGTAAATGATGCCTTCTTTAAAATGCACAATTCGAAACAAGGAGGTGGCGCAGTGGGTAGTCTAACGGAAAATTTAGTAACTCGAACGGATTTATATGTACAGCCACTTTTACTAGCATTAATTCCTTTTGCTCAAGATCAATTGTTTAAGTAATAGGACTGATTTTGTGTTAACCTGTTATTCGCATTAAGTAGGTATATCACGCTACTTCTTACCTACTCTACCCTATCAAACGAAAACCAACACCATGAATATTCTCAATTTTGAGGCTAGTATCTGTCTTTAGATATTTTCGCAAACGAGAGATGAACACATCTAAACTTCTGCCTAAGAAATAATCATTCTCTCCCCATATTTTTTCTAGAATCATTCCTCTTTGTACGACTTGATTTTTATTTTCGATCAAAAATTTTAATAAGTCTGCTTCTCTTTGAGTAAGCTTTCGACTACTCCCCTCCATCGCTAGTGATAGATTTTTATGATCTAATTCAAATTGCCCTACTTTTAAAAGCGGTTGATCTATAACAGTCCCCGTATTTCTACTTCTTCTTAAAAAGACTTCCACTTTTAGTATGAGTTCTTCGATACTAAAAGGTTTGGTGATATAATCATCTGCCCCAAGCCTTAAGCCGTGAAGCCGATCTTCTTTTAAAGATTTGGCCGTTAAAAATAAAATTGGAATATGGGTGTCTCGCTTTCGTATTTCTGTAGCTAAGGTAAAACCGTCCATTTCAGGAAGCATCACATCTAACAAACATAGATCAAAAGTATTTTTCTTTATATGTTCTAATGCCTCCAATCCATTCGTACAATGCGTAATTTGATACCCTGCAATTTCTAGGTTATCTCTTGTTACAAAACCTAAACTCTCATCATCTTCTACATATAGTATGGTTGCTTTCATTATATCTATTTTTAATTTAGTAGATCGCTTCGCTATCAGATGTCAGATGTCAGATCGCTTCGCTGTCAAACTTATGATGTTGACTGCGAGACACTACACGGAGATTTCCTCTTTTAATCCCGCTCGCAGTAATAGACCTCTATTTAACAGGAATCGTAATAGAGACCGCTGTGCCTTTTCCTTTCTCGCTATCCAGCAATAACGTCCAACCGTGAGCTTTACATATATTTTTAGCATAGAATAATCCCAGGCCAAAGCCTTTTACATTATGGACATTACCTGTTGGTACTCTATAGAATTTGTTAAAAACCTTTCCTTGTAAGGCTTTATCAATGCCTACGCCTTTGTCTTCCACACTTAAAATAATATCTTTTTTATGGACTTCTGTACGGACTAAAATATCAGGTTTATTGCCACTATATTTAATAGCATTATCTAATAAATTATGTAGCACATTGGTCAAGTGATGTTTATCTGCTTGGATCAGCGGTAGGTCTTTACTTAGTTTTTGATGCAATTGTCCCTTCAATTTGGAGACAGTCAAAGCAGTACTATTGAGTATACTACCCAACAAATCATTGAGCTGCAAAGCTTCTTTTTTTAATTCAAAAGACTGTCGCTCTACACGAGCTATTTGTAGTACTTTTTCTACTTGGTCATTGAGTCGTTGATTTTGCTCTTCGAGAATTGTCGTATACCGTAGTAAACGAGGATTATCCTGCAATTCTTTGGCATTCTTTAAGACATTGGCAGAAATTTTTATGGTAGAAATGGGCGTTTTAAACTCATGGGTCATATTGTCTATAAAATCTTTCTGCATTTCAGACAAGCGTTTCTGTCGCAATATGACAGAAATAGCATACGTAAAAAAGAGAATGGACACTAACAAAATAACAGAAAATAAGGAGGCCAACCACATCTGCCCTAGTAAATAACTTTCCCTATTCAGGAATTTGATTCCAAAATAATAGGTCAAACCTTCCATGGTCGGTAGGTCTCCTAAGGTCGTCTCCTTTTTATCTTCTCTAGCATCTGATAATTTACAATAAGCCCCGTACACCATTCTATCATTACTACAATCAAATACGGCGTACTCAAAATCCACTTCTAATGCACGGTCTTCAAGTTCCTTAATTAAATAATATTCGAGTTCAGAAGAGTTGATATGGTTATTGATATTAACCACATAATAGTTGGAAGAGCGACGACGAACTAAATCTTGAATAGGCAATTCAATACTATCCCTTGTGGCCATATTTTTAGCCACCTGTAATAAAGCAATTTTTACCGTTTGATGAAATTCATCTTCTTGTAAATTCCAAGTATTGATGACCCAGTATGATTGAATACCTAAAATACCAATAATAGCTATCGCCCCTAAAAAGATGACTCTATTAATAGTATTATTTTTCATTTTTGACCTAATAAACTAAAGTCGCTTTGCGACTCACTGAAATAATATTTTGTAAGACATAGTAAAATTTATCTAACCACATAGGTACATAGGTCACATAGCTTCATGCACTATGTGACCTATGTACCTATGTGGTAAAAATAATATGTGGTAAAAATACTACGCTTAATTTTGTCCAAATAAGTACTTTGTCTACTGCAATTTGCAATAAAAAAGGATAGCTATAAAGTGGAAGATAGGAGTTAACAGCCTATTAACACCTATTTTAATAATGACGAAATAATAAAATATACAGTTATCCTTCGCTCTTTTCATCTCTGGCTGTGTTAAAAAGCCTCATCGATGCTAGGCATCGCCTACGTTTTTTGCCTTGCCAGAAATAAAAATAGCTTCGACTAACTGTGTATTTTATTAATCCCTCATTACTTAACAAAGAAAGCCATATCCTTTTTCAAAGATATGGCTCCTCTATACTGCTTTTATATAAATTCTATGTTCTGGCGAAGCCTTTAACGATTAAAGAAATACGGGCTAGGCGATCACGATCTAAAGAAAAGAAGGCTTGATCTTCTTTTTCTTGAACCTTTAACAATCTCGCTGTATGCAAGGACACTAGATGCTTTTGAATGACAATAGGAGTTGTTTCTAGTCGCTCAGAAATTGTCAAAGCGTTAATGTTAGGTTCTTCTTTTAGAAGGTGAATAATTTGTTGTGGTTGTTTTTCATTTAAGGCATTCAATACCTTGAAAGCAGAACGAATTTTCTGCTGAAATTCATTTGTAAATAACTTTGAAGAGGTCATGTCGTAAGATGGCAAGTTTGTTTATTAATAGTGTTTCACTTCTAAATTGAAAAAAGATAGTGAATCTTCTTTCAATCTTTTTGGTATGTGTGGTACCAAATGTCACATTTAGCATAGCATAAATGCGCCTTCAAAGTTACTAGGATTTAATGTCTCTTGAGAGGGAATTTACGGAGTGGTCGGTTTTACCCAGATATGGTATCTATAGAGGAGAAAGCGAAAAACAAGGAGAATTTTATAGGGGCTAAATCAAGAAAAAGTGACTGATTTTAATTTTTATCAGGACATGCACCATCGCACTGACCGTACAAATTAAGGGAGTGATGCATCACCTTAAATTTCAATAAATCGCCCATCATATTTTTAATTTGTTGAATCCTAGGATCGCAAAATTCCAATACTTTCCCGCAGTCTAAACAGATTAAATGATCGTGCTGTTTGTAACCATAAGATTTCTCGTATTGTGCTAGATTTTTTCCAAATTGATGTTTGGTCACCAAATCACAAGATACCAATAGCTCCAAAGTATTATAGACCGTAGCTCTACTGACTCGATAATTTTGATTCTTCATATGGATATACAAAGCCTCTGCATCGAAGTGATCTTCTCGATTATAAATTTCTTCTAATATCGCAAAACGCTCTGGCGTTTTACGCAAGTTGTTCTTTTCTAAGTGACCTGAAAAGATAGTTAATACTTCTTTGACTATTCTTTCTTGACTATCTGGCTCCTGCATAATATTTAGCGATTTGTATTAGTTTTCTTTTGGATTTATGGTTATAGCACAACTCTCAAATGTGTATCGACATAGAAAGTTGTATTAGGGCAAACGAAAAGTCAAAATCGTAATATGATAATTCATTGAAAAATGCTTGGGGTCGATGGTTGAAGTTTGTAACTTCAACCTAATATGCTGCAAGTTTGTAACTTGCTTCCACCAATATATATTATAAAAACGACT
>CAKZUM010000487.1 GCA_937921525.1 uncultured Saprospiraceae bacterium | reverse complement strand
GAAATTAGTTGTAAGTGCTTGATTGTCAGGACACAGTCTTTTTAAATTTTCGTAGCCTTAGCTACGGGAATTTAAAAAGGCGAAGTCATTGACGATCAATGACTTGCAAATAAATCAGTTATACATTTTTAAACAACTTCTATGCTAGTGAGAAAGTCTAAAACATCTTCTTAATCAAAAAATATATGCTCAAAGCCTCCTACAAAAAACATACGCTCCAATTCAAGCAACCAAGCGGTACCTCCAGAGGAATTTTAAGAACCAAAGATTCTTGGTTTATTATCCTACAAGACGCTGAAAAACCGCATGTCACGGGGGTAGGGGAATGTGGATTATTAAAAGGCTTAAGCATAGACGATCGCCCGAACTATGAGGAAAAAGTAGCAGAAGTCTGTCAGCGCATAGCTGAACATCCCTATTGGTTATCGGAAGGCTTAGTAGAATGGCCATCCATCCATTTTGGTTTAGAAATAGCTTTGAGAGATTTAGAGACGCACGGGAAAAGAAAATTATTTGACTCCCCCTTTACAAATGCTGAACAGCCAATCCCAATTAATGGGTTAATATGGATGGGGGAAAAACAATTTATGTTCGATCAGATTAAAAGAAAACTACAAGAAGGATTTAGTTGTATTAAATTAAAAATCGGAGCTATTGATTTTGAAGAAGAATTGAGTTTACTAAAATTCATTCGACAACAATTTTCTGTAAAAGATATAGAGCTAAGAGTAGATGCCAATGGGGCATTTGCGCCAGCAAATGCACTAGAAAAATTAAAACGACTCTCAGCTTTTGATTTACATTCTATCGAGCAGCCCATCCGCCAACATCAGTGGGATGAGATGGCGACCTTATGTGCGATTACGCCACTACCCATTGCACTAGACGAAGAGTTAATAGGTGTATACGATCTAGCTAAAAAGAAAAAAATGTTGGAGACAATTCGACCACAATACCTTATCTTTAAGCCTAGTTTTATTGGAGGATATAAAGGAACTGCCGAATGGATAGCATTATGTAAAACCTACTCCATAGATTGGTGGATTACTTCTGCACTAGAATCTAATATTGGACTAAATGCGATCGCTCAGTGGACCGCAACTTTAGATAATAATATGCCCCAAGGATTAGGAACGGGTCAACTATATACCAATAATATCGACTCTCCATTAGTGGTAAAAAATGGAGGTATTTATTATCAACAAAACGAAGAATGGGTGCTTAGGAATATAGGGGTAGCTTAGACCTCTGGTCTGAGTAGATCGCTATCTATTAGCTACTCAGACCAGAGGTCTAAGCTACCCTTAATCCGCTCAAATTCAAATAACATGGATACAAAAATACTAATAGACTTAGTAACCGTAAGAATGCCTTTTGGAAAACATAAAGGAAAATTACTTTGTGATATTCCTATGGAATATTTAGAGTGGTTCAAAAGAAAGGGATTCCCACCAGGTAAACTTGGAATGCAATTAGGAACCCTATTCGAAATTAAACTAAATGGACTAGAATACTTATTAAAGCCATTGAAGGAAAAACATAAAGAAAATAGATAAAGAAAATAGATAAAGAAAATAGGTAATCGTTTATTCTAAAATCCACTAATCTCCCCATCCATCCAAGCGGTACGACTTTCTAAGTACGACTTAAGATTACTCACACTCTGTGTATAATTTAGCGACCCCCATACTGCTTCATTTCTTGCTATCGCACCATTGCTTTGTAAATTATTAGCGACTTCATCCACCATAGCTAATAACGAAGAGGTCTGTAATTCCCCAGCACGCAATTCCAACCATCTCGTTTTTAAAGCAGCTTTGAACATTGGGTCTTCCATTAATCTTGGCCACCAGAAAGGCATCATCCACGGATCTCGATCAACAAAATTATTATAGTTAATGACCCAATCATCAAAAGGCACTCTATCCGCAGTAGCATATCCAAGATTGAAATCCCATATAGGCCCCATAGTTAATTTACCACCTCTATCCTTATACATGTAAGTACTCAGTCGATAGCCATCCACGTTTCTACAAACTTCGTTAATGATAAAAAAGTCAACAAAACTAGCTACATCTATATAATCGGTATACGTTCTAATATCAGTAGAAAAATCATCTGTTAACAAGGCAGTTTCAAAGTCATTAATATAAGTTTGAATATATACTTTTTGTGCAGCCGTAATGTTTTCTGCTTTAGGATATTCATATAAAAAGTAGGTTTCTAAATATTGTAAGCTGTGGTAAGGTGGACGATATGGATTAAAATTGATAGTATTCCCATTGATGTCGTAGTCCGATCTAAAACTAATATCCTCATTATAACGAGCATCATCATCCCAATTATTTTCAAAATAAGAAAGGGGTTGACCGATATTTTGATTGCCTCCTGCCGTCTTATCAATTTTAAGAATATATCCACCCGTAATACTAGCCGAGTCCATATCGGTCTGCTCTAACTTTTTAATATTTATTCTTTCCTTATCTCTTTTCAATTTTTCCATAAACATATACACCCCTTGGTATTCTCCATTAATCTCTAATTCTACATATTTAGATCGACTCGCATATCGGCCCATTTTCCGAAATAACTCATAGCCAAAATGATGATGCATCAAAGTCGGATCATAAAGAAAATTTCTACTTTGATTAACGACATGCCCAATCAAGACCCAATCTTCTTCTTCAGGGAATCCAAAAAAGGAAGTAGCCACATCATTACCCGCATCATCCCAAGTCTCTATCCCAAAAGATTTTTTATTCGATAATCGAAAGGAAGTAGAACCTCTAAATTCTATGCCTATTTGTGCCTGTTGTACCTCTACTTGATCTACAAATATTTTCATATCCGCAGGCACTTTGGGTTCGTTTTCAATATCAACGCCTTTTGTATCAATGACTATATAAGGGATACTGCTATTGCCGATGTTTACAGCGAAAGTACCATTGGAAGGGTTCTGTGCGGTTGGAGTGACTACCGCATCTTCACTACAGGAAAATAATAATACTATGCAGGTAAGTAATAATACAGTTAGGTGATTTTTCATGGTGTCGGGTTATGTTTAAGTAAAATTTCTGATTCTACAAATGTATAAAAATAATACTAGAGTAATCTCTTGTTTTAAAACTTTAGGGGAGACCTATTGATATAAAAATAGAATAACAAACTCCCCAAAAAATAAGCGATATAATCCCATTCATCCCGCGTAAACTCCTGCGACCAACGAGGAAAACCTTCTTCAAAAAGTAAAGCAAAAAAGATACTTAGTACAATGGTTTCAAACAGAGAGAATTGATAAGGTTCTTTTGATATATTCGGATAGAGTTTGCGAAGTATAAAATTTCTTTCTAGCAACATACCTCCTAGTAAAATAGGCAGACTCAAAAATGGATCTAAATAGGAATCTATAAAAGGAATTTCCCAATGCCCTATTTTTTGAAGTAGTTGATGGCTTAAAAAAATAAGTACGCAAATGAACCATATCCATGATTGTTTTCGGGGCATACTCGTTTTTTATATAACCGCCATAAAGGCAACAATTAGTCCTATCAAGGCAAAAGGCGAGATGGCTATCATGACAATAATGCCAACAATTCGGATCGAAATCTTGAAAATAGTCATTAGTATAGAATCTTCCTTATTTAGGGTCGCTAGGTTATTCCACCAATTAAAAGACTCCGTGGCTTTATCTATTAATACATCTGCTGCTTTTTTTTCAGAATTAGGGGTATTGTTGTCGGGTACATTGGGCATATGGAGAATTTAGAAATAGTCTTTATAGCTAATATAATTTTAATTACCTTTAGACCTGTATGAAACAAGCATTTTCTATTTTAATGAAATATAATATAAAGTTAGAACAGCTTATTTGTTCATCCTATTACTTACAGTCGTTAGGTGAAACGTACAGCTTGATCCGACCACTACAAGTGATCGTATCAATTAGATGTACATCTTTCAAGCTAGTTTTATTGATACTCAGTCTAATTATCTTTTTTTCCTCTTGCCAAGAAGAAAGAAAAGCATCCCTATTTGTCCCTCATACGAGCGAGAGTACAGGAATTGATTTTAACAATATCCTCGAAGAAACGGATTCCTTTAATATTATTCAGTATCTCTACTACTATAATGGCGGAGGTGTGGCAATTGGTGATATTAATAATGACCAGCTACCAGATATATTTTTTACAGGTAATACTGCAGCGAATCGCCTCTACTTGAATCAGGGAAATTTTCAATTTAAAGATATAACAAAAGATGCAGGAATCCTAAAAGAAGGGAACTGGTCAACAGGGGTTTCTATGATAGATATTAATGCCGATGGATGGTTAGATATTTATGTTTGTCAAGTCGGTGGCTATAAAAATTTCAAAGGGCGCAATCAATTATTTATCAATCAACAAGATGGTACTTTCATCGAACAAGCAAAAGCGTATGGTTTAGACCATGAAGGTTTCTCTACTCAAGCGGCTTTTTTAGATTATGATTTAGATGGGGATTT
>CAKZUM010000486.1 GCA_937921525.1 uncultured Saprospiraceae bacterium | reverse complement strand
AAGTCAAAATCGTAATATGTAATTCATTGGAAAATGTTTGGGTCGATGGTTGAAGTTTGTAACTTCAACCTAATATTTTGAAAGTTTGTAACTTTCTTCCACTAATACATATTATAAAAACGACTTTTCGTTCGCCCTATTGATACTAATATATTTTTCTAAAGAACAAAAGGCACAAACGGGATCATCCCTTTTGTGCCTTTTTGTTTATACAGCTTGATCGGACCACTGCAAGTGATCCGATCATTTTTTTTACGAACTCTTGATGGCAGAAACTTATAAAGTGGCTGTCATCTAGGTTTCTGGGAAAGATGACAACTTAAGAAGTCTAAATACACGTAATTCAGCGCGGATGACACGGATTTTCTAGGTCGCCTGTATTGGAAGTGTTCAGTAGGTCGAGAGCGTGACGTACCTGTATGGTGACTGTCAGCATCACTCACGACCTACAAAAATCCATATAGCTACGAAGTAGTTCCGCACTGGCGTAGCATGCAATTAGTAAAAAAGTCAACGCCTAGATACACGACCTATAAAAATCCAAAAAAAATCCGTGTGACTACGAAGTAGTTCCGCGTTGAATTATGTGTATTTTTGAGTTACGTTTACTAAACTTTCAAAGTTTAGAAGTTTAGTAAACGTTCTTCCTGATTGATTTATTAATGAACCATTCCTTACCTTTGTTGCAAAATAAAAAACTATGACAACCTTTGCGGAATTAGGAATAAGTGACGCCTATATAAAAGGACTAAAAGAACTCAATATTGTAGAGCCAACAAAAATTCAAGAAGCCGTCATACCTAAGCTTCTAGGCACTCAAACAGACTTGATTGGCTTGGCGCAAACTGGCACTGGAAAAACAGCAGCTTTTGGATTACCTATGCTATATACGATTGATGCAACGAAGCCAGAAGTACAAGGCTTAATCATTGCACCCACGCGGGAGTTAGTGCAGCAAATAAAAAAGCAACTTTTCAAATTTACCAAATACATTGACGAAAAGATTTTTGTGGAAGGCGTGTATGGTGGTGAAAAAATAGAACGACAGATTAAGAATTTAAGGAGGCCAACGCATATAGTCGTCGCTACACCAGGTCGTTTACTAGATTTGATAGAGCGTAGAGCAGTAGACATCAGAAAAGCCAAAACCTTAATACTAGACGAAGCGGATGAAATGCTGAGTATGGGATTTAAAGAGGAATTAAATAAAATTTTAAAAAATAAGACGGTTGAACGAAATACTTGGTTGTTTTCTGCGACCATGCGAACAGAAATTAAACAGATCGTTAAGAACTATATGTCTCCTGATGTTATTAGAATTCAAGTCAACAAAGATTCCCTAATCAATGAAAATATTTCGCATCATTTTATCAATGCGAAGATTAAAGAGAAAGTATATGTCATTACAAGGCTTCTTAAAAAAAGAAAAAAAGAGCGGGGGGTGATCTTTTGTAGAACAAAAGCAGGCACACAAGCATTAGCCAAACAATTGCAAGAAGCAGGTTTTACAGTGGGGGCATTAGAAGGGGATATGAAACAGAAGGAACGGGATAAGGTGATGCGTGGCTTCAAAAAAGAACGATTTCAGTATTTAGTCTCTACGGATGTTTTTGCAAGAGGGATAGATGTGCATGATCTCTCGTTTGTCTTACATCACCAACTGCCCGATCAATTGGAATACTATACACATAGAAGTGGCCGAACGGCTAGGGGAGGGAAGAAAGGAGAGTCTATTGTTTTGATTCTTCCTAGTGAAATGGAAAAGTTGGTGACCGTTCAGAAAAAGTTGGGGATTGTTTTTCGGCAGATGACGGTGTGATAGGACAAAATTAGACATATTATTGCTAATTGATAGTTGAGTGGTTAAATAAATTTATTCTAAAATGAAGTCATTTTTTGTAAGAAGAGCATATCTGTTTTCATTTAATAAAATTTCAAAAGCGTCAAGATTTTGCCCTAAAATACCAGCATCAAAAATTCCATAATTCATGGCTAAATGTCTTTCCATTTCTAGATACTTATCATACATGAAATTTAGACTATCTTGAATTGTGTTTTCAGCAGTTATAAAATGGGAAATAAAGGCATTTTCGCATTCATAAAAAATCGGCTCTGTTTCATTACTGGCTGTTGTAATCTTTTTATTGTAACCCAAAAAAACTTTACACCCTTCTTGGATAAGTTTTTGACCTAACTCTATAGCGGATAAACAGCTACAAGCAAAAAACAATGTGTCACGAAATAAATAGGCATTAGGGCAATTAACATAAGACCTGTCTGAAACCAATAAAGCATCTTCATTTCCATGAAGATAGGCAACAAAAATGAAAGCTCCTCCCCCACATTCACTAGTATAAGTATCTATTGGGTATTCTAAACATTTAGAGGTATCAAGCAACTTTAGGTTGATTGCATTGGCTTTACCAACTTTAGAAATAAAATTATCCTGACTGGCATCAAAATATTCTCCCCTTTTTGGGTCATCATTATCATAAGCAACTAAAACATGAAGCATAAAGAAAGTTTATTTTTTATTATCCTTTTTCTCAATATCTCTTTGCAACATAGTTATTGCAGTTCTAATAATATTACTAGACATACTTCTGCCAAAGGGAGTATCTTTACGTATCTCTGACAAAATATCTTTTAAACTATAAGATTTTCCTCTTTCGTCTTGTAAGTATGGCGTTTCTTTTGTGAATTTCTCATGTCTTATTATCCATTCTTCTAAAACGCAATCGACTCGATTATCTAAATAGTTAATAGCTTTATCGACTTGTTCTAAAGTTTTAGGATAACCATCAGTTTTATCAACTAGTGCCATTAAGTGATCATTAATAAAAATTTTAAGCTCTGTGTTTGGGATTTCATCGAGTACTTTGGCTGTATTTAAAATAATATAAAGTAAGGAAGACTGTTTGGTCAATTCCTTAAATAAGCTCAATCCATTTTCTCTCTTTGTTCCAAAGTGGTAATCTAAAATTATTATAGTGCGTCGATTCAAGTGTTTTTTTACGAACTTTATTCCATCTTTAGGATTTTCCTTCCATATCACATTTTTATTCCCATATTTTCCAATAAGTTTGATAAATAATGGGCGAGTTTCCATTTCTGGATCATCGTCTATTATTATTATTTGAACTGGTTGTTGACTCATGATTATTTATTAAATGGAATGGTTAGGCAAAAGGTTGTACCCTCTCCCTTAAATTCACTATCAATTACTTCGACATTTCCTCCCATAGTTTCAATATTTGTTTTTACAACATATAACCCGACTCCTGCTCCTCCTTGATCTGCTGTAGTTGTATAATAAACATCAAATACTTTTTCCCACTTATTTATTGGAATTCCAACGCCGTTATCAGAAAAGGAAATTTGCATTTCATTCTTGTTGGCCTTAGCTGTGCATTGAATTACTTTTTTTAAATTCCCTTCAATTGCTTTTATTGAGTTGCTAATTAAATTAGTAATTATATCTTGGAAAAACACTTTATTTCCAAAAACAGAAATATTAGAATCAATATCCAGCTTAATCTCTATGTTATTTTGCAAAAATATAGTTTCATGAGCATCAAAAACATTTTGAATTATTTCATTCACATTGAAATATTCAGAAGGCAAATCTGTCTTTGCATATTTTAGCATAAAGTCAACCACTTTCAATAACCGTTGAATTTCTCGAAAAATTCTATCAGCATACTTTTGATATAATTCTTTATTTGCAAGCGTAAATTTCTCTTCACTAATAAATTGAGCATCATCTTTTATTGAATAGATTGTAGTTCGAACAGCGTGTGATACATTTGCAGCAAATAATGATAAAGACATCAAGCTAAAATACATTTTCTCTTTTCGTTTTTCATCTTTTTGTGCTTCTTTGTATTCTGTGTTAATTGCTTTGAATCCATCATTCAGTTTTTCAACTTGTTGAGAAAGAGTTTTAATTACCTCTGCTTGTTTTTTGTCGTTTTGTGGTTTTTGAAGTTTCTCAAATGTTTTTTGAATACTCTTTAGAGTTTTTTGCGATTCACTAAAAGCACCTAATCGTTTTTGTTTTTTTTCTGCTCGTTCTACTTTATAAGTTTTCATAAAAGTATCTAACTGATCAAATATGAAATCTTTTAATTCTCGATATTCACGAGTTCCTAAAAAATCTTGACGATTCGTAGAGTCAACTATAGCAGGATTTCCTTCTCTTGTGATTTCGATATATCCTATAATCTCACGTGATCCTATTCTGTCGAAAGTTGCTCGCCATCTTCTTTTGTTTAATCCTAATACATCACGACGTTTTGAATCTTCCGCTTCGTATTCTGCAAAAGGAGTAGTCAAAATGCCATCTCTATATATTTTCAATCCATCAATATTAGTTGATGTATTTTTGTAAAAAGAATTAAATCTAGCTTTTGCATCAGTATCAAAATAAAAAAGGTGAAATTTTATAAAACCAAAGCTTGGTTTTTCAGCCTCCTTGATTATAAGTTGTTTTTTCTTCGTGTCAAAAAATAAATATTCTTGTTTTCCTTTTTTCAAATCATAGTCCAACTCAAAACTGTGAGAGGCGAAATCTTTTTCTTTTGAAACTACTATTTTTGAAGAATTATAAGGTTCATATTCAGATGCAAGAAGGTTTATATTAAAGGGATATTTTGCTTCATGAAATGGAGAAACTAATCTGGATAATTCCTTATCTGCTCTTACTAAATCATCAAGAGTCCATAAATCACGAGGAAGTAGTATTTCTAGAATAGTTCCTTTTTCAAAAGTTGATTTTTCATAATGATATTCATTCTCAATATCTGTAAATAGTTTAAGAGTTTTCTTTTTCTTTGCTAGGTCTTCATAAGTTTGCCAATTAATGGTAACTACTAATTCTTTTTTATCATTTTTCTGTTTTGTTCTGATTCGAACATATTGGCCTAATTTATCAACTGCAAATCTTCCTATTCCCTTTTCACCAATGTATCTACGTTCGTATGGTTTTGGTGAATACAATTGGTTTCGTTTACTATTTGAACCTATGACCATCCATTTATCTTCAATATCTTTTAGACTCATTCCTATACCATCATCTTTGATGATGATTTTACTATCATCATGACGTTTTCCTATGTTCGAAAATTCTATTGTAACGTTTTCGGCATTGGCATCGTAGGAATTTTTCACTAATTCAAATAGTGCAGTTATACGGTCGGTAATTAAATCACGACCAAGTAAACGGAAGGTATTTACATCAAAACGCCATTTAAGAGCATTTTTAGATTTTGCCATTTTCTTTTAGATGTTTGATAATGCTTTCGCCTATGACTTTTCCAAGTCCGACAGGAACTGCATTACCTATTTGTCGTGCCAGTTTAGTAGCAGAGAATTTTACTTGTGGATCAATAAATTTATATGTTCTTGGAAAATCTTGAAAGATTGCCGCTTCTCTTAAAGACATTGCTCTATCTTCTTCTGGATGACCGAATCGACCATTTCCTAATCCTATACAATAGGTTGTAATAGTAGGTGCAACATCGTCCCAGCGCATTCTACCATAAACACTTCGGAAAGATTTCCCCCCTTCTTTTTTATGACAATCTAATTTAAGTTCTTCAGGCCAATCTCGCCAAAATCCTCCTTCTTTTGTTGCTCTTATTCTTCGAAGGTTCAATTCTCCAAGGTTTCTGCAATGATGTAAAGGGTCTTTTTTATTAGTTTCTCCACTTTTTAATTTAGGCATTTTTCGTAATGCTTGTTTAACTGTTTTATAATTTCCTTTAGAATGAGTTGGAGAGATAATATTAATAGGGATTTTATTTTTTGTGCCAAAAAGAACGAGTCTTTTACGTCTTTGTGGTACTCCATAATCTTGAGCATTTACTTTGAAGTATGAAACCTTATATTTTGCAGACTCTAATTTGTTAATAAAATTCTGTAGAACTTTTCCATTATTAAATATTTCTAAGGATAAGACATTTTCCATTGAAATTATTTCTGGTTTTGTCGCTAAAATCAAATCTGCAAATGAATCCAGTAATTTCCATTTATTATCTTTCGATATAGCTTTAAGATTATTTCTTTTTTTATTATATAAGGAGAAAGGTTGGCATGGAGCACAACCAACAAGTATCTTCTTCTTCCCTTTTCGAAAAAAGGAGTTTAATTGCTTTGGTCTTAATTCAAGAACATCAATGTGATGGAATTTTGCTCCTTGGTTATTAGCATTAAACGCATATTCACAAGAAGCATCAAAGTCAATACCTGCTGTAACATCAAAGTCTTTCAACCTTAAACCGTGAGTTAGCCCTCCAACCCCACAAAACAGATCTACAACAGAATAATCTTCTAGCATAAATTTTTAGTTGCAAATTAAAAAAATAGAAACAAAAATTTGTAAACTTACTAATATATTTTTTCAATTAAAAACAGAGAATTTTTGTAAATAAAATGATATTCAACATCTTTTACACAATAAAATCATACACATAGCAGCTTTTATGTTTGTTTGATCGGATGAGAGAAGAAAGTTTTATCTAAAATCCCACTATATTAGCTGAATTAAGACTACAAAATAAACACTAAGAATAAACTAAAAAGTTAAATAAGGTCTCCTTATTTTATCCACTTTTTTCAAAACTAGCTAAAGTAGTCTTAATCAAAAATTAGACATTACAGAACAAAATGTCTTGAAACACTTTTACTATAAATCTGGTTTAATGTAAATTAGTTACTAATAGTGAAAATTATGGAAGACCAGAAAATGCTAACCTATATAGAGAAGGTATTAGAAAATATGCCAGCCGACTGGCTGAATTTAACCACCCACCGACTAGATATTTTTGAGGAGGAATTGGCTAAAACTCAATTTGTAGAACAGTTTGAGGTCTTATATAATACCAATAATTCAGATCCCGCTGCACTCAATCAATTAGCGACCGCTTATGATTATATTCGATTAGGTCATCCCTTATCCTGTATACTAGAATGGGCAATCGCTCAATCGAATCATCTACCTGCAAAAAATATTATCAGTTTTTCTTCCAAGACGATTCCTGTTTTGGCGATTCTAAGAACGAATCTACTAGCGAATAAAAATACTCAAATCTTATATACGGACGAATTGCCCGCCTCTTTCGATGTAGAAATACTACGAAGTGTTTATGGGTATCAGTTCGAATTGAAGCAAGTGAAAGAGGTTTCCAATATTTCTGAATTTGATGGTAGTACCATTTTAATTTCCCAACAAGGAAATATTACTGCAATTGATCGCGCTTCTAATATTGATTTTTTTGTCAATGTTGTTGCGCCCCTTGGAAGTATCGTCTCTATAAATGGAGCGAAAAATGAATCCTATATACCGGCTATTCAGCATGTAAGGAGAAGGGAGAGTATAGCCATGACGCCAGCCAATTGTTTGATGGCATTGAAGAGGCTATTAGCGGCATCTGCTATTCCTACAAAAGAGACTGAAGTTGAAATAAATAAGGCACAGGTTTTAAGTTCTATTGCAACTATTACAGGCACTTCCACGAAGGCATTACTTGGTTCTTGTGGACTGTCTGTGCAGTATGCAATTATGATGGGGCTAGTACACGATGCTTTGGAAAATCATAAAGGAAAGGCGATCAAATTTGTAGTCCCTCCCAATTGTTATGGGGGTACAAATGACCAAGCGAGGCGAGTAGCTGCCTGTATTGAAAACGTATCAATAGTAGATTTGCCAGTGGATGGGGATAATGATATGGTACGGAGTATTGATACTGTTTTAGATCAAATAGCTGCCGAAGATGCCATCCCATATATCATTGCAGAGATTCCAACCAACCCAAGAGTAGAAGTGCCAGATTTGATACCCTTAAAAAATACACTAAGTAAAAAACGGACAACTAGAAGTGGGAAAAGAGCTGTCGATCCTGTTTTTATTTTAGACCAAACATTTTGCCCGAATGTACACTTTTTAGGAGCAGGTGAAGTACTCTCTACTGTTAGAACGATTTGCTATGTTAGTGGATCGAAGTTTCCAAGTGGTGGCTTATGCACGGCAGGCTACTGTGTCGGAAATAAAAAAACAGAAGCCTTAATAGAAAAAATAGAAAAGCATCTACAGCTTTGTGATAACGTAGCGACTGATCTACAAATTGAAATACTAGCCAAGCAAATGCCATCCATGAAAGAGAGGATTCAGGAGGCGTATAATAATACGCGAGAATTTGTAAACTTCATCAAGGATACCTTACCTACTGCAAAAATAAATTTTGTTTCTGAAGACTTGGCTCAAAAAGGATTTACGCCATCCGTATTTTCTTTAGACCTTCCAACCAAAGGGAATACGGCTGAAGAAAAAGAAATGTATAAACGAGCTTTAAATCATCAACTCATTCGTTTGATGATTTCAAGAATTCCAAACGAGAGTAAGCATTGTGTGAGCTACGGGCAGTTAAAAGGATGTTACTGGACTGTGCCTGCCACTTCTACGCAAGGCACGACTAAAGAAGGGGACAAAGATTATATTGTTCGGGTGGCCCTTGCACCTACGATGGATGTGGAACACCACAAGGAGGTCTTCTTTGATTTTGTTGGTACGATCACACTACTGGACATTGTTTAGAACAGAGAGCAGAGAAGAGAGAGTAGAGACGTATTTCGATTAGAAAACAACGAAATTTCGTCATTTTTTTAAACGAAATCTGTCTCTACTCTCTGCTCTCTATTCTCTGCTCTTTAA
>CAKZUM010000485.1 GCA_937921525.1 uncultured Saprospiraceae bacterium | reverse complement strand
AAGCCTTCCACTACATCTGTGCCACCATCTTCTCCAACTATGGAATTACCTAAAATTACTAATCCACCCCAGGTATTATTGTCTGTAGCTGTTAAATCAGTAGTAGTACTTAAATCATCCAAATCGGAAGTAAAGATGATAGGTCTGCCAGCTGTTCCTTCTGCCATTATCTTTGCCCCTCTAGATATGATTAGTGCCGATGTCAAGTCATTTCCATTAGAAGGTAATGCCCTACCTCTTATGACTGTTCCAGGCTCTATGATTAAAGTTGCACCCGCTTCCACATATACGTACCCATCTATGATGTATTCTTGATCGCTTGTCATGGTATAGGTCTCTCCTGCATTGATCGTCTCGTCTGTTATAGAAATTTGACTATGCGCGAAAATGCTGAAAAGTCCAAAAAATAATGCAAGTAGCTGTTTTTTCATCAATTCTGTTTTTTTTAATAATTGTAAACTGTTAGAATAAACTAGGTTTCCTTGAAAACGTACCTGTTCCTGCCTTTCTGTTCTAATTTGCTGCAATATTAACCAGATTAGATTAAACGCAATTTAATCGGATGTTAAATTTAGGTCAATTAAGTAGGGTTGTGTTAAGCGAGAATTAAGGATGGCTGTAGAATGTAGTTTTTGGGGTTACAAATTATTAACATTTTAACCTAGTATTAATTGCAACTTAACATTGAATTTAAATTAAATATCGAGTTTTACATTCTAATTAAATTAGGGCATTGAAGCAGATACTGAAGTTAGCTTTATGGGAATAGAAGAATATATCTTAGGTTTGTACAAATTTTTAGACAAGCTCTAAATATACTCTAATAAATCAAGTGCTTCCTGTAATAATTTTAGCATTAAACTGCTAACTGGACTAGCTTTTTAAACAAGTACTTGTTTTTAAAAACAAACACCAACTTCAGTACATGGATCCAATGATTATTATGTGGTTAGGATTTATTCTTGCCGCTTACTCCGTTGTCGGGAACGACGTTATTCAAACCTTAGGTACTTTCCTTGCTTCCAATGAAAATAAACCTTGGTACGTGTTATGGTTATTTGCTGCTTCCATTATGACTGCCACCTTAGTTTATGGATGGTATCAATATGATGGCGATGTATCTTATCAAAGATTACTAGGGGATGGTGGATTCGCTGATCCCAAATATGTAGATCCTAGAGAAATCCCTGGTTTTGGTTGGGCTTATGTATTGCCTCCACTAGTATTGATGGTCATTACCAGATTTGGTATTCCAGTAAGTACGTCTTTCCTTATTTTGACTTTCTTCAATCCGAAGAATTTGGAGAACATGGTCATAAAATCAATGACAGGCTACTTGGTTGCTTTTGGTACTGCTATTGTCTTATATATATTTATTACAAAAAGCTTAGAAAAGAAATTCGTTGCTAGTCCACTTAAAGAGGAAAATAAAACTTGGTGGACGGTTGCGCAATGGTCTTCCACAGGTTTCCTTTGGACACAATGGTTAGCACAGGATTTTGCTAATATATATGTGTATTTGCCGAGGAAAGTAGATGGAATGACATTAACTATATCTATGGCTATTTTGCTAGCTATGTTAGCCTATATCTTTTATTCCAAAGGGGGGGCAATACAAAAAATTGTCAAAGCAAAAACGAATACGGAAGATATTCGTTCGGCGACCTTCATTGATTTATCCTATGGTATCGTTTTATACTTCTTTAAGGAATTGAACAATATACCAATGAGTACCACTTGGGTATTTTTAGGATTATTAGCAGGTAGAGAGATTGCATTAAGATATAATCTAGAAAAAAGAGTACCCAAAGAGACGTTGAAAGATTTGGGGATGGATTTAGCGAAAGTCTTCTTTGGTTTAGCAATAAGTATTGCGCTGGTATTCTTGATTCGTTTTTTAACTATATAAAAAGAAGTCAGAGGTCTTGAAAAAGAAGTCAGAGGTCAGACTGTTCCGAAATACTTCGGAACGGTCAGATGTCAGACCAGCCCGACTGCCGTCAGAGCGGGCGGGTTTATGATGTTGACCTATGACGCTTCTGACAGCGAGAGGATCTGACATCTGACAGTCCAATAAAGACGGCCTGATATCTGATCTCTGACAGTCAACGTAGTTGACGATCTGACCTCTGACTTCTAACTAAAAAAATGATTCCTATAATAATCAATTTATTAAAAGTATTGGGTGCACTCGCATTTTTCATGTACGGCATGAAAGTTATGAGCGAGGGTATTCAAAAAGCGGGTGGAGTGCAGCTCAGAAAAGCGCTGTCCATGATGACCCGTAATCGCTTTTTAGGAGTCCTTTCTGGTTTTTTAGTTACGGCATTTGTGCAGTCTTCCTCTGCGACTACGGTGATGACCGTTAGTTTTGCCAATGCAGGTTTATTGACTTTAGTGGAAGCGGCGGGCCTAATTATGGGAGCTAATATTGGGACGACCATTACTGCTTGGATTATTTCGGTACTTGGTTTTCAAGTTAAACTCCATACGCTATCTATTCCTATTTTTGCAATAGCCGTTCCCTTGTTATTTATTAATAAAGGGAAAATCAGATTTTGGGGAGAATTTTTAATTGGCTTTGCCATCCTTTTTTTAGGCTTACAGTTTTTACAAGAAAGTATCCCCATCTTACAAAATGATTCTGATTCACTTGCGTTTCTATCTTCCTTCGCTAATTGGGGTTTTTTTTCTGGCCTACTATTTATTTTATTCGGTGCGATCACTACCATTATCGTGCAGTCGTCTAGTGCGGCTATGGCTTTAACTCTAGTGATGTCCGCAAATGGCTGGATTCCATTAGAAGTAGCGGCAACTATGGTATTGGGTCAAAATATTGGGACGACTGTAACAGCAGAGGTAGCCGCTTTAGTGGGCAATGTATTTGCCAAAAGAGCTGCCAGAATTCATAGTTTATTGAATATTCTTGGTGTCTGTTGGATGTTTATCATGTTACCATTTTTTTTAGAATTTTTGGATAATATTCTACAACAAACCATATACACCAACTCGGCCTATACGGATGCAAAGAATGTGCCCTTAGCATTGGCGGCCTTTCATACCATCTTTAATATTTTAAATGCGATTTTATTCATTGGGTTTATACCTTGGCTGGTTAACTTAGCAACTAAGACGGTTAAATCAAGAGGCGAAAATGATGAAATTAATCGCTTAAACTATTTAGCATCTACTGTATCTATTTCAGAATTATCCATTTTAGAAGTGCAAAAAAAAGCAGCCCATTTTGGAGAAATTACTGGTAGAATGACCAATTTCGTTAGTACCATGCTTTTCTCCATTAATGCAGAGGAACCAGAAGAAATGATGGTGAGGATTCAAAAGTATGAGAAAATTACCAACCGAATAAATTTAGAATTAACAGAGTACTTACTTAAAATTTCTAAAGAGGACGTCACTTCTAAAACGGCTTTTAAAATTAAAGGCTTAATTGATAGCTGCACAGAGTTAGAGCGTATTGCTAATATTTTCCACCAAATGGCCAATACGATTGAACGCAAAAGAAAAGAAAAAATATGGTTCAATCAACAACAACGAACCCGTCTAACTGATCTATTGGCTTTAGTCAAACGTTCGTTTGAGATAACGAACGAGAATCTAGCGAGTACTCAAGAAAATCCAGAAGGAAAATTGAAAGCCTTAAAGATAGAAGAACAGATCAATGATCAAAGAGATCTAATGAGATCGGAAAGTCAAGATATATCCAGTCGTCAAGATTATAATGTGCATAGTGAATTGATCTACCATAATTTATTTACTTCCTTAGAAAGAATTGGGGATCATTTGTTTAATATTTCTAATACAATTATTGCTAGCCCTTCATAGAATCCATTCCATATTTATACTACCATAGTGTTTCTTTAATGATAAATTAAAGTCCCATAAATACCTGCCTTTTAACAATAATTTGTAGCTTTAGTCCTATACTACTCTGTGAAATGGACGGATATTTTACCGCAAGAGTTGTATTTGATGGATGATATACTACACTAACATAGATTAGGATTTGTAGGATTATTAGGATTGCTACTCATTCAATAGATGATGATGTAGATGGTAGAAATTTTCAGGAAAAAAATACGATTGCCGTATTCGATACAGTTTGCAAAAACTGGAAATCCTAATCGTAAGAATTCTAAATTAAATTAAAAATGAATATTGAAAACAAAGTAGCTGTCGTTACTGGCGGCGCATCAGGACTAGGAGAAGCAACTGTCCGTAATCTTGTGGGCAATGGCGCAAAGGTTTTGATTATGGACCTAAATATGGATCGGGGCAAAGCAATAGTCGCTGAATTAGGAAAGGATAAAGTGATTTTTGATAAAACAGATGTCACTAGTGAAAGTCAAGTAAAAGAAGCATTAGCTAGGGCCGTTAAAACTTTCGGTACAGTCGATATATGTATCAACTGTGCAGGTATTGGTTCTGGACAAAAAACGGTGCATAAAAAGGGTGCTCATGATTTGGCTACTTTTGAAAAGGTAATTAAAATCAATTTAATCGGTACCTTTAATGTTCTTCGTTTAGCTGCTGAAATAATGCAAACGAATACACCTAGTGAAAATGGAGAACGAGGCGTTATTATCAATACCGCTAGTGTAGCTGCTTTTGACGGACAGGTAGGGCAAGTCGCTTATTCGGCATCCAAAGGAGGAATTGTTGGGATGACCTTACCTATTGCGAGAGATTTAGCTAGACAAGGAATCCGATGTGTAACTATTGCACCGGGCTTATTTATGACTCCTTTGTTTCAAGCTGCACCACAAGAAGTAATAGATTCCTTAGAACGACAAGTTCCTTTTCCGCCAAGGCTAGGACGACCATCAGAATATGCCCACATGGCACAATCTATTATCGAAAATCCGATGTTGAATGGCGAGGTGATTCGCTTGGATGGAGCAATTAGAATGGCACCGAGATAGGAATAAAACAAGCAAAGCCAACTATCAATAAAGATAGTTGGCTTCGTAGTATTTTTTGCTAGTCTATATTTATCCTAACAAAGACTGTAACTTCATAGCTACCCCCATATCTCCATCAATCTTAATCTTACCACTCATTACAGCCATCATTGGATTTAAGTCTCCAGAAGAAACTGCTGCTAAGTCTTCTTTACTAATATTAATGGTACAGTCTGCTTCTTTATCTTCTGTCGTTAGCACATTAGTATCTCCTGTACCGTCAATGTGAATACATTCTCCGTCTCCAAAGGCAAATTTTAAAGAATTACCAATTGCATCAGCACTTGCTGCTTTTGCTTGCATTTCGCTTACGATGGCGTCTAACATATTAAATTTTATTAATTAATTAAATAGAGTGTAAATATAACAGATGAAATTTCGTTGTTTGAATGAAAATACGTCTCTACTCTCTACTCTCGCTTCTCTATTCTCCTTATAAATAGAACGTTTAAATTTTAAATTTGTTGGAATCTCTTTAAACAGATTCAGATTCCATAGTCTTTGCTGTTTTCTTTTTAGGCGCAGGCTGATAAGCTTCCAAATTCACTTGAATGTTCCTTAATAAAAACTTACCATATTTAGTTGGAAATAAACGAGTGATAAAATCCATAATTCGGGCATCTCTGCCTATTAATAATTTAGGATTTTTCTTTTCGATAGCCCTTATAATTTGAGCCGCTGCATCTGCTGCAGTAGTAGGTGCATTCTCATCAAACATTTTCTTTCCCTCTTCAATTTCTTCTTTCGTTAAAGAAGATTTGGAATGGTCTATATTAGCTACGATACCTGTCTTAATGCCACCGGGATGAATACAGCAAACGTGTACATTCTTAGTTCCTTCTACTTCCAATTCTTGACGCAACGTTTCCGTAAAGCCTCTTACAGCAAACTTAGAGGTGCAATAGGGGCCTTGTGTCGGAAAGCCAAAAATACCAAACACACTAGAGGTATTCATTAACACCCCTTCTGGTCGTTTTTTGAGATGTGGCAAAAATGCCTTTGATCCATAGATTACGCCCCACATATTCACTCCAATAACTTTTTCAAAGTCTTCGTACTCTGAATGTTCCAAGCTTCTAGCGGGTATCGTAAACCCTGCATTATTTATGACGACATCCACATGCCCAAAGTAACTAACTACTTCCTTAGCAAAATTATAAACTGCTTTTTTATCGGACACATCAAAGCGTCTAGCAATTCCTTCGCCCCCCTTTTCCTTAACCATTGCTAGCGTCTCATTCAAGGTATCATGGTTCCAGTCATTGATGGCTACTTTTGCCCCTTTATCTGCAAATTGTAAGGCTAATTCTCTACCCATTCCGGAGCCAGCCCCTGTGATTACGACCACCTTATTTTTAAAATCTTTCATATTATTTTTTTGAAATTTGATGATATAGTGAAAGTACAAAAGATTTGTTTGCTAATCTAATGATTTAGGAAATTTTCGATAAGATTTCTTGACAAGTTTATCAACGTAGTTGATATTAGTTATACCACAAATTTAGGAGTGAAGTAGTTGGAAAAATTAGAATGACATAGCTAGGGTTGTTTTTACCACATAGGTACATAGATCACATAGGTACATGTCACACTATGTGACCTATGTACCTATGTGGTAAAATTGTCAACTACTTCTGTGGTGTAGATAAACTTGTTAATAGTTACAAAAAAAAACGGACCGTATAATAAAATACGATCCGTTTTTCCTACAAAAGAATGCCTAGACTATACAAGGCTACTATAACCCAATTTAGTCAATACTTTATCCAAAGTATCTTTCTTCAAGTCATCTACGCTAGCCTCAATACCCAAAGAATTAGCATACTTTACCAAGTCTGCTTCCTTCATCTTTTTAATTTCAGACATGCCCAATTTCTTATTACTGATACCTGTCTTTCCATAAAAAGTTTGACCAGCTTCTGCCATCTTACGTAAGTTAGCAGGCACCTTCCATCTTGCACCGAAACGTTTTTCAAAATCATCACAGTCGTCAACAAATTGCTGAACGCCTACATAGTCAATATAGGATATAGCACCACCTGTATAAGGAGGGAATCCAAAGCCTAATAAAGACCCAACATCGCCATCT
>CAKZUM010000484.1 GCA_937921525.1 uncultured Saprospiraceae bacterium | reverse complement strand
AAAAATAAGAAAAAAAATAAATATACGCAATATGCGTATTTTTAAAAATGGTACGTCTCCTGTTGTTGTAGTTGTTGCAATAAATTAAATAATTAATAATTCTACCCCCCCCAATTATCCCGATCCAAACTCCGATACTGTATCGCCTCTGCCAAATGCTCAATCTTAATCTTCTTACTACCCGACAAATCTGCGCCTGTCCGAGCCACCTTTAAAATACGATCATAGGCACGGGCAGAGAGTTGCAATTTCTTCATCGCCGTTTTTAATAAAACCGTACAGGGTTGATCGAGTTTACAAACTTCCTTAGCTAAGCGGCTTGGCATCATGGCATTGCAATGCACATTTTTCATATTTTTGAAACGCTCTGTTTGTATATCTCTGGCTTGGATAACGCGCGCTGCTATATCTTTGCTAGGGACGCTTGGTTGGTCATAGTTGGCTAAGAGTTCGTAAGAGACAGGGGTGACTTCTACGTGTAAATCTATGCGATCTAAAAGTGGACCTGATATTTTATTAAGATAGCGTTTGACGATGCCTGCGCCGCAGACACATTCTTTGTCAGGGTGATTGAAATAACCGCAAGGGCAAGGATTCATCGAAGCGATCAACATAAAACTGGCAGGATAATCTACTGTAATTCTTGCCCTAGAAATGGTAACTTTTCGTTGCTCCATTGGCTGGCGAAGTACTTCTAATACAGAGCGTTTAAATTCAGGTAATTCATCTAAAAACAATACGCCATTATGCGCAAGGGAAATAGCACCTGGATGAGGATTCGATCCACCGCCCACTAATGCTACATCACTAATCGTATGATGTGGCGCACGAAAAGGACGAGTGGATACTAAGGCGGTATCAGCAGGTAAAACACCTGCAACGGAATGTATTTTTGTGGTCTCTAATGCTTCTCTTAAAGAAAGTGGAGGTAGGATAGTGGGCAGTCTTCTAGCCAACATGGTTTTGCCTGCACCCGGTGGGCCTATTAGAATAACGTTATGTCCACCCGCTGCTGCCAACTCTAATGCTCGCTTAATATTCTCTTGTCCTTTGACATCCGAGAAGTCGATACTATAGTCATTTTGGGTATTAAAAAATTCATCTCTTGTATCGACTTTTGTTGCTTCTAATTGATGTACCCCATCGAAAAAATCTATAGCTTCTGTTATATTATCAATCCCATATACTTCTAGTTCATTAACGATCGCTGCTTCTCTGGCATTTTGTTTGGGTACAATCACTCCTTTGAAATTCTCTGCTCTTGCTTGTATTGCAATGGGCAATGCGCCTTTAATAGGACGTAGGCTACCGTCTAAAGACAACTCGCCCATCATCACATATTCGTGTATGGTATCGCTTTTGATTTGATCTGTTGCCGCCAACACCCCCATCGCTATTGGCAAGTCATAAGCACTCCCTTCTTTCCGAATATCTGCTGGTGCTAAATTTACTACTAATTTTAAACGGGGTACTTTTTTGCCTACATTTCCTAAGGCTGCTTCGAAGCGTTGGAAACCTTCTTTGATCGCATTATCAGGCAAGCCTACGAGGTGATAAAAATTGGAGCCTTGTGGCACTAAGCCACCTGCATTCACTTCTACAGTAATCGTCTTTGCATCAACGCCATGAACGGCACTGGCATAAGTTTTTATTAGCATGTCGTGTTTTTTAAGTTTTCTCGAAAGATATAGCTTGTTTAGTTGCTTGTACTTTCTAGGTAAATATAGAAATTTATGTTTGGGTAGAAGTAGAAAGTGTATGTTTTTTTTATGAAGGTTCTACTACCAAAGGTGTCAGACACTTCATTTTAACTAAAGTTCTATTCATTAATCTCTGATGAATAGCTATTAGTAAATAACAAGTGTCCGGCACCTTCTACCAAGGTACTCTTCTTTTAGGAAAGTCTATGATGTAAAACAAAAAGGCGTTTTAATAGAATTAACTACTAAAACGCCTTTTAAACCTAATAAAGTCAACATCATAAACCCGTCCGCCTTGACAGCAATCGGGCTGGTCTGACTCCTGACAGTTCCGTTAGCGCAAGCTAACTAGAACGGTCTGGCTTCTGACCTCTAAAAAATCTACATAATCAACTCCTTCTCCATTTCTAAGATCGTTAAGAAATCTCCATTCTTAAGAATCTCCATAGCTGCTGCCGTTTTAGGCATTTCATACTTATAGAAGAATTTCATAGTGTGAATTTTACTTTCATAAAATTCTGATGGCTGTACTAGGTTTCCTGTTACTAAAGCTTCTTTAGCAACTGTTGCCATCTTAAGCCATTGCCATCCTATAACGATTGTGCTGAAAAATTCCATGAAAATATTAGCATCTGCTAAGAATTTTTCATGCTCTCCCTTCATTGCATATTGTAACAGATGTTGTAAGATTTCTTGCGTTTGCTCTAGCTTACCTCCTAGTGTCTTGATGTATGGTTTGAACTCATCGTACGTACTAGCTGCTTTCATGGTCTCTTGAATCTTACCCATTAATAACATCATTGCTCGACCATTTTGCATCGTCACCTTTCTACCTAAAAGGTCTAAAGATTGGATACCTGTTGTTCCTTCATACAATGCAGAAATTCTAATATCTCTGTAATATTGTTGCAATGGAAAGTCTGTACAGAATCCATAGCCACCTAATATTTGCAATCCATTATCCACAGAGGTTCTACCCATTTCAGAAGGATAAGTTTTAACGATTGGCGTCAATAACTCCAACAATAAATGAGCTTCTTCTTTCTCTTTGGCATCTGTCGACTGGTGACTAATATCATGTAAGCGACCTGCTTCCATTACCAAACTCAAAGCACCCTCTGATACTGCTTTTTGTAAAAACAACATCCTACGAACATCTGGGTGATTGATAATAAAAGTCTGTCCTTCTGATACATCTTTACGACCACTGTTATTCAACCGTCTACCTTGTGGTCGTTCTTGTGCATATTGTAAAGAAGCAAAATAGGCTGCTGATGCAATCGCTGCACCATTCAAACCTACATCAATTCTCGCACCGTTCATCATTTGGAACATGTGCTTCAATCCTCTATTCTCTTCTCCAACTAACCAGCCTTGAGAATCTTTATTTTCACCAAAAGCTAAATGTACGGTCGCATTTCCTTTTTGACCTAACTTCTGAAAATCACCAACTGCCTTTACATCATTGCTCACCAAAGAACCATCTTCTTGGATTCTCATCTTTGGTACAACGAATAAAGAAATACCTTTTGTACCAGCAGGTGCGCCTTCGATTCGAGCTAAAGTCAAGTGGACAATATTTTCTGTATATGGATGATCTCCACTAGAGATAAATATTTTTTGTCCTTCAATTTTATAAGTACCATCTGCTTGAGGATAGGCTGTTGTCGTAATGTCTGATAAGGAACTACCTGCTTGTGGTTCTGTCAGACACATCGTGCCACCCCACTTACCATTCAACATGTTTGGCACATATTTGTCGATCAATTCTTGCGTACCAAAAGAAGTGATTAAGTGTGCTGCACCAGCAGTCAAACCTGTATACATCACTGCTGCATTATTCGCCGCTGTCAAGATATATCCTGAAGCAATGTTCGCCATAAATGGCAATTGCATTCCACCATGATCATAATCAAAAGTAGCACCCGTCAAGCCCATATCCCCTGATTTCTCAAAAATAGTCTTCACCTGTGGGTGTGCCCAAATCTCTCCGTCTTTATACGCTGCAGGTTTCGCATCCATTTCCTCGAAGTAAGGAAAATACTCCTTATCTGCTAAATCTTTAACAGAGTCAATCAGTAAGTCTACGTTCTCCTTATCAAAGTCTTCGTATCTTTTGAATTTTAAAATATCTTCAAATCCGTGTACGTCATGTAATAGAAACTTTGCGTTTTCTACGCTACAATATTTATCTGCCATGATATTTATAATTATTTAAAAATTTGATTTTATTATTTTATCCCACTACTAGTGATTATTCCAACCATTTTCGTCTAGCGAAAATTAAGTCTTGATTGTCAACGTTTTGTAGGCATTTTCAATTTACAATTCTCCATTAAAAAAATTAAATCTAGTGCGCTAATTCTCCTTGCATTTTCTGAAAAATAGCTGCCCCTTCTTCCGTTGCATAGGGATAGACCAAATTCGCAATCATCAATAAGCCCTCCTCTAATTTGTCTTGTTCTTCTCCTCTTATCGCTTGTTGTGTTAACCAAAAATGTAGGGTCATCCAAATGCTGTGGGCGAGAGAATCGTACAAACCTGGAAAAGCTTCAGCTTTTATTTCTCCTTTGCCAATCGCTCGGTATAGTAAGTTTTTAATAATTGCTTTTTCCTGTTCCACCTGTTGGTGGTGAGACTTAGCCAACTCTGGGTATGCCCTTATAATTTCTAAGGTATCTTGATAAAAAAATCGAAACTTAACGATATAGTCTAAATATCCTCTCACTACAAGCAATGCCCCCCGCCCTGGCATCATCAATTGATTGCCAATAGACATTTCTTCTAAGGTTTTGATCATATACCGATAGACGGAATGCATCAAATCCTGCTTGGTCTTATAATGATAAGTCAAATTACCTGTGCTAATCTCTAATGCTTCGGCTATATCGCGCGTGCGCACATTCACGACTCCTTGTTCATTAAAGAGTTCGATAGATTTCTGTATGATATTTTGCCTCGTTTTATTCATTAGCGAATTTTCGCTAACAAATATAGGAGATTTTTAGGTAATTAGTATGATTGTACTAAAAAATAATTCATTTATAGTACTGTTAGGTAGGTAAAAAAGTTATTGTTGGGTGATTTATACTAAATAATGGTTGGTGGTGGAGGTGTCTTGGAAGGATGCTAGACTGCTACTCTGGCATAATTCAACACGGAACTACTTTGTAGTCACGCTGATGATGCGGATTTTTGTAGGTCGTGAGCGATGTTGACTTGCACTTTCTTTGCTTCATTATAAAATATCCGTAGCCCCATTATCTAGCAACGCTGCATCATATTCCGTAAAGCCACTATTCAAGAATCCTTCAAAGGCATCTTGAATTCTTAAGTACGCTAACATATCATGTTTAAGAATTGTATCATCATCTTTTAAACCAAGTTCTTTCGCTTTTTTCAAAGCTTCATAGCCTTCTTTCGTTTTTTCTAAAACTGAATATACACAGGCCAAATGAAAGTACACCTCGGAATCTTGTGGGTCTATTTCTGCAGCTTTCAATAAAGCTTCTTCGGCTTCTTCTAATTCATACTCTTTTAGCTTTGCCAAGCCTTCATGCTTCGATGGATTATTTCTTGGTCGGCGTTTTCGAGTCGTACCGCCACCTCTAGTTGGTACAGGTATATTTCTTTGTATCAATTCCCCATTCCTTCTAAGATCTAAATATACTTGGTGGGTAGGGTCTGCTTTGGAGGTGAGGATATATCGTATGGTGTGGCCATTTTCTATGACCGTAAAATAATGTTGTGCGCCCCATACGGAGGCTTTTTTGGAAACGATTTGTCCATTTACTACAACTGTTTCTTCTCCTAGCCAGTTGTTGTGGAACTCTATAAATGTTTTGCCTATAATTATTTTCTGGTAGTGCATGTTTAATTTTAAAATTAATAAATAAAGTCACTATCTAAGTAATAGCAGACCGAACCTTAAACTCCGCCCGATCCCAAGCCCCTGTCTCCATCACCTCTTGAATAGCCGCCACCACATCATACATATCCACATAGCGCAAATACATAGGGGTAATACCAAAGCGCAAAATATCAGGCGTTCGAAAATCTGAAATAATCTGTTGCCGTTTAATAGCTTGATAGATCGCATGCCCTTCAGGATGGCTAAACGCTACATGCCCAGCACGTTGAGCCGCATCTGTGGGGCTAGCCAATTGGAAACCATAGTCTCCACATGCTTGACGCATTAAAATTATAAATAATTCACTTAATTGAATACATTTTTTTCGTAAAGCTGCAATACTTGTTTTTTGAAAAAGGTCTACTCCGCTTTCTAATGCCGACATACCTAGCATGACTGGCGTACCTGCTCGAAAACGTTCAATGGAAGCTTTTGGTTGATAGTCCTCCGAAAAAGCAAATGGGTCCGCATGGCCCATCCAGCCCGATAGCATGTTTTGAGCAATTGCTTGATGCCGTTTGGGTACATAGATAAATGCGGGTGCGCCTGGGCCACCGTTCAAAAATTTATAACCACAACCAACCGCAAAATCTGCATTAGCGGCCGTTAAATCTACTTCTATAGAACCTACGCTATGGCTTAAATCCCAGATCACTAAAATTCCTTTTTCCTGCGCTTTTTGAGTGATCAATTGCATGTCTTTTATCTCTGCCGTTTTATAATTTACTTGCGTTAATAATAAAACAGCGACCTCTTCAGTTAAGGCATCTAGCAATTGTTCAGGCGGTACGACTTTCGTTTGTAGTCGATTATTAGATAGTGTGCTAAGCCCTTGCATCATATATAGGTCCGTCGGAAAATTACCTTCTTCGGATAGTAAGATACTCCGATCCTTATTCATTTGACTAGCTGCTGCTAAGGCTTTGAATAAATTGATAGAGGTGGTATCTGCGACCAATACTTCTCCTTCTTTCGCTCCAATTAAAGGCGCAATTTTATTGCCAATTCGAATAGGAGACTCAAACCAGCCTGCCTCTGACCAAGAACGAATCAAGCCAATCCCCCACTCTTCTTTGATTGTTTGTTCTAGTTTCTGAATCGTACTTTTTGGTAGTGCGCCCAACGAATTACCATCCATATTAATAAGCCCTTCTGGCATATGGAATTCTTCTCGTAAAAAAGCAAGTGGATCATTTTGGTCCATCGCTTGGCAATCTGCTCTTGTTATTTGTTCCATGTAAAATATTGCTTGTAAGGGTTTGAAAAATAGAGTTTTTTGTGTTCTCTTACTATTGGCTTACGCCAAGTCTATCTTTTGAACGCAGAGGTGCAGAGATGCAGAGTTAAACGTAATCCAAGTGTAACTTAGCTCCGCATCTCTGCGTCTCTGCGTTCATTTTTTTACTGGCGCAAGCCAATACTAATCAGCTACTTTGTTTTGTTAAAAATAACTTTCCCAGAAATAAACCTTTCTCCACAGTCGTTAAGAAAACGTTAAGAAAATCACCTGTTTCTAAAATTGGGTATTCACCCATAAAACCATGAAGATGAAAAAATATCTGTTATGCTGTTATTTCCTATGTACTACTTTTTTCTTAATTGGTCAGCATCAAGAAAAGAAAAAATTTGAATTTGGTTTAGTTTTCAGTGCCAAATATGATTATTTAAAAACAGAATTATCGGATTGGAATGCACTAGGTATAAATAATTCTCTTAATCGTCTAACGACAAAAAATAAAGTGGGTTTTGATTTGGGATTAATGTACAAATTTAATCTAAACGATTATTTCGCCATCGTTCCACAAACACTTTTGAGTTTTCAAAGAAGTAATTTCACCTATGATCTGACAAATGCAACTAGGCACCAAGAGGCCATTATGCCTGCTGCCTTAAGTGTCCCACTACATTTCGTTTTTACGAAACCTTTGAATGAAAAATTTAACCCCTCTGTCCTCTTAGGTATTCGGTATAATGTAGATATTACCAATTATGATGTGGAGAATCCATTCCAAAACACCCCGTTCTTGGATTACAAATTTAGGCCTAAAAAACAGAGTACAGCATTGGACCTTGGCGTAGGCATAGAAATCAATACTAAGAAATTTAAACTAAAACCAGAGCTACTCTATTCTTTAGGCTTAGAAAATTTAGCGGTAGATAATTCTGATTTCTATAATGCAGCGGTAGCGGGTTTGCATCAAGATAAGATTGCTCTGAGGGTTTTGTTTTATAAATAATACCTTTGCAATCCTATGCAGCATAAACTCAT
>CAKZUM010000483.1 GCA_937921525.1 uncultured Saprospiraceae bacterium | reverse complement strand
AACGGTGTAGAAATAGATTTACAAATTTAGGGTAGCTTATTTTGTTGCTAGTTTTGGATTTGAAAACAGGAGTTATGTTGATATAATGACTGTTTTCAAAGTTAAAAATAGCGGCAAAAGAAGCAGCATAAATTGTAAGTTCATTTTTTCACCGTTCCTAATCCCCCAAGTTATTTATTTCTCTCAAAGATATTAAAGAAGTTGTTTTTAAATTAACATTTTTTTTGAAAAACTACTAGAAATGGAGCGTTAGAGCAGCGGAACCGATACCAACAGCAGGAATCAAAGTAATTTTTTTATTCACCGTATTATTTTTCTTGCGATGAAGGTGAGGTAACAATACGCCAACTAATCCACCTGCAACAAATCCAGTAATTGTATCTGTTGGAAAATGTTTACCCGCTCGCACTCTTAAATATCCAGTAACAGCAGGTACAGTTGCGGCAAAAGTCCAGATACCTATTTTGATTCCTTTTCTTGCAGTTGGATGATAATCTGTCATTACTTTAGCGATTAAAAAAGAGAGGGCAGCTGTATGGGAAGTATGACCAGAAAAAAAAGAAGCTCTGGTATTTTCTTTCAATTTTTCTTCAAGCGAAAAATTAGGGTTGTATGCCAAGGGGCGAGTTCTTCGAACAATTTTTTTTGTAAGGTCTGTCAACGCTAAATTAAACAGTACCGTTTCTATAGTCATAACAGCTAAAGGAACGACATCTTTACGAGTATGGTGATTGCTCAAAAAAATTGCTGGTAAGACTAAAACACCGGATAAGAAAATATCACTTATACGTTGAGCATCGGCTGAATTTTTGGAAATGGCATAACGATCGAAGCTATTTACATTACTTTTATCTAGTAAATTTATTTGTTCTATGCTTAATGGGGATGGAGAAGGAACCGATAGATCTACTGCAGTTAAACCAGCTATCCCTATCAAAATCGGCAGTTCACTTTTAAAAGAAAAATCTTTATATGGTCGATCATGTATCTGATGAGTATTCCCAGTTTTACAAATGATACAATTCTTGGTAGTCTCATGTTGGTGTGCTGTTTGGGAGTAGGACGGCAGAAAATAATGCAATAAAATAGAAAAAAGGACAAGAAATCGAATAGGTTGTTTCATTAGATTTTATATAATTATATGAAATGCTATCAAACAACTAACTTAAAAGAATATTTCATGGTTTCATAAAAACTAGACTACTAAATTTTAAATAAGTTCTTTATATCTTGGAGCATACTATTTTTTAAACAACTTCTGTTTATAAACAAAAAGGAATGAAAAATCTATTGCTATTATTCACGCTCGTCTTTGTAGTAGTAAATTGTCAACCGACAGAGAATTTAGAAAGAGAAAAAAAGGAAATAGACTTTGATCCAAATTTACCATTCCGTCCTAACATTGTCTGGTTAGTCGCAGAAGATCTTAGTCCAGTAATTCCTTCTTTTGGAGATAGTACGATCCAAACACCCAATATCAGTCGCTTAGCTGCAGAGGGGGTTTGTTATGATAATGTCTATTCTCCTTCCCCTGTCTGTGCGCCTAGTCGAGCAGCTTTATCGACAGGTATGTATCCTAACCATATTGCAGCGAGCCATATGCGGACAGGGCCTTGGTTTGCCACAGATATGCCAGAAAAATTTATCAAACAATTCGATAAATACCTACCTGATGGAATGAGTAATTATGAAGCATTGCCACCTGCAGGTACTCGAATGTTCAGCGAATATTTACGAGAAGAAGGATATTATTGTACAAATAATGCCAAGCAAGATTACCAATACAGATGCTCACTTACAGCGTGGGATGAAACGAGCGATACAGCCCATTGGAAAAATAGAAAAACAGGACAACCCTTTTTTGCTATTTTCAATTTTAATGAATGTCATGAGTCTCAGATATGGGCAAGGGCGGAAGATTCATTGTGGGTGGATGAAAATTTAGACGTGCCTATTCCACCCTATCTGCCAGATACGGATATTGCCAAAAAAGATGTGAGAAGAATGTATTCCAATGTGAAATTAATGGATCATAAAGTGGGTATAATTTTAAAAGAATTAGAAGCACAAAATTTATTAGACAGTACGATTATTTTTTGGTATACAGATCATGGTGGTCCACTACCTAGACAAAAAAGATTGTTGTATGATTCTGGTTTAAGAGTACCGATGGTAATTCGTTTTCCGAATCAACAATTTGCAGGACAGCGAGACGATCAAATGATTAGTTTTATAGATTTTGGTGTGACTGTTTTATCTTTGTTAGGAATTCAACCACCTAAAGTAGATGGCAAGGCATTTTTGGGGAAATACAAAGAAGCAGAACGTCCATATATATTTGCCGCCGCCGACCGATTTGATGAATCTTATGATGCCAATAGAGCGGTAAGAGATAAGCGGTACAAGTATATAAAATACTATCAGCCAGAAAAGCCCATGTACTTGCCGATCAACTATAGGAATCAAATGCCAATCATGCAAGAATTGAATAGATTGGTAGCGGAAAATAATTTGACACCAGAACAGGCATTATGGTTTAGAAAGACCAAACCTACAGAAGAATTGTTTGATACGGAAAAAGATCCACATGAAATTAATAACTTAGCAGACGATCCTGATTATGCCGACAAACTAAAAGAATTGCGAACAGCATGTGAAACGTGGGTCAATTCATTTGAAGATACCGGCTTACTTCCAGAAAAAGAATTAGTGGAAAAATTACGTCCAGGTGGAAAAGAATGGAAAGTAGCACGACCAACGATAGAAGAAAGCAACGGCGTTATTTCTTTGAAATGCGAAACGGAAGCAGCCACTATTGGTTATCAGATTGCATCTAAAGAACAAGCAGCAAATAATTGGACTATTTACACAAAACCGTTTCCATTAAATAAAGGAGATACGCTAAGAGTGGTCGGAGATAGAATAGGGTATCGCTATAGTAATATAGCTTCTTATAATATTTCTGATTAGTAACAACGAAATAATAAATTCCGCTAGTTGGCTCTAATTATTTTGCTGTTTGATTTTAAATAAATAAGCCTACCTACGCAGCCTCTATCTGGCATTCGTCGCGATTTCCCTATAACAAATCTGTTGATAAACTCATAAATTTGTCAATACTATTGAAGTTGTGTAAGATTTAAACAACTTCAACAA
>CAKZUM010000482.1 GCA_937921525.1 uncultured Saprospiraceae bacterium | reverse complement strand
ATATCTGTATCAGGAACTATATTTCCACAGTCGCCTATCCAATCTATCGGAAAAGTAATCGACCAATCTGGACGATAATTAACGGTAAGAGATTGCTGTCCCCAATTAGAGGGATTGCCTTGCCAATCTACTGCACGGAATCTTCTTTTTACTTGCAACTGGCCACATTGGGATTCGATCAATTGATATTCTTGTTCTACAGTTAGATCGTTGCAAGCCAAGTTATCATTACAATTGGTCAATGGGTCTCCGTAGTTGCTGTTGTAAAAATCTTGCAAGGCACCCTCTAATTTCACCCATTCACTATAATCAAATAATCCATTGTCGTTAGTATCTGTGCTAGTTCCTAAATTATTGATATGCACTTCATCACAGTAAGCTGTTTCGTCAGGTAAAGAAGAGCAAGTTGGACTAATTTTATCTTCGGCTATGATATTGACATCACAGTAATTATAATTTCCTTTAGCATCTATTACAAGTAATTCTACTGTAAGGGTATTTTGAATATCACAACATTCCAACAGAATTTCTTCTGACCAGCCAGTAGGGTCTAGTGCATAGCCATAGGTATCTGCGATATAGCTATTTTCAACACCTCCCCATGTATTCGGATCTCCACAATTTGTGCGTCTTAACAATAGCTTAGATATACCACAAGCATCGGTGCTTCCACCATCAATACTAGATGGAATCAACTTAGCATGATCCGTACCTATGGAAACATTTAATTGATCTTTACAAATAGCAGATGGTGCGGTTTTATCTTGTAATACAAAATAGCGATAACAAGTATCTTCTTTTATTTGCTCTGGACAAATATCAAAAGCTCTCCAACCTACTCGATAAGTTCCTTCGTCTAGCGGGCTAGATTGATTTAGCTTATTAGCTTGTTTTGACCAATACCCATTCTCGTCTAATTCTTCGACAGTAAACATTTCTACCCTTACAGAAGGATCGCATATATCTGATGCCGTAGGAGTTGGAAAAGTAGGAGTCATGGCGCACTGATGGCTAGGTATATTAATATATTCCTTCATCGCCAGTGATGCGTGTGGGGTGCAATGAATCGTTGGTGCTAGTGTATCCACAAATTTAATTAACTGTGTGTCTATAGGTACTACGCCTGTGGAACTATCACACCAATCCAATAACTGCCAATACCTAAATGTTTTGGAACCACAAGTAGATGGAAAGCTCTGATCTGTTTTTGTCAAAATATAATTACAAACATACTCCGTTGTACTTAATGGAATCGTATCTGTAGTATGAAAAACACCATAATGTTCGTACCCTACTTTTAATCCTAATATCCCTGCTTTTGTAAAGTCTTCAATGTCACTAGGATCATCCTCACCACAACTTAGAAAAGTGTCAGACACTTTTACTATTTTATCAATTCCTGGTCGCTTGATAATGAGGGTTCTATTGAGATAAGCAGTATTGCCACACGCATCCGTTGCCAGCCAAGTAACATTATAAGTTTTATCACAATTACTAGTCGCACTTATTTGGGTAGCGCCATAAAAAGTGGCTGTTGTGGAAGAACAATTATCAATGATTGCAGGTTTGAAATCTTCCAAACCCTTTTCTGATAATTCTACATTACAATTATAAATTATATCTGTAGAAGTACCTACTGCAAAAGCGGGAGGTGTTTTATCTGTAAAGACAATTTCTGTTTGACAGGTTTCTCTTTGTACCCCCTTGTTACAATATGCTAATGGGAAATCTTCAAAGTAGACCATACTTACTGTAGCCGTGTATATATCCTCTCCACAGGCATCTATCATGTCATGCGATATTTGTGGGTAGTTACCATTTTTTCCACCTTCCGCTATAGTATTCCCATAGGAATCTTTTACTACAATATGGTAATACATAATACCCGGTATTGGATCACAAGTATTCTCCAAAATCATATCAGGCACTAAAGAGGAACTACATCCAGAACCTAAAGAAATATTTACTTTATCGTTGCAGACAAGATTCGGATTACCAACTGAAAATACAGTAGAGACTGTTTTTGTTTCGTCAGAAAGCAAGGTATATTTAATGGAATAAACACCTATTGCAAAAGATTGAGTCACGCTAATTCCTCTAGATTTAGACACAATTGCATCAATGCAATTTCCATAGTTACCAGCCACTTCTACTCGTACATTATCATTAATATTTCCACATTGTGTTAGTACTTCTACACCGGGAATAGTGATAATATCAGAGTACTCTCCACAGCGCACTTCGGATCGAATATCAGGAGCTTTTAATTCTATATTTCTTTCTTGACAGTTTATCCAAGCCTTCCAGCCAGTACCTTTATTATAATCACCATTAGTTCTAAATCGAAAAGATAAACAACCTGTTGGATTAAGATTAGGATCACAATTGGCCTGTACCCAAGCTCCAAATGCGGCAGAAGCACTTCCGCCATAAGCACTATTAATATAGGTGGCTGTTCCATTTTGCATTTGCTCTAAATTCCCTTCATATACTTCTAGGGCATCTCCGCCTGCTACATCAAAATGCGTAAAACTAACTCTGATAATTTGCCACGGATTTTGTGGACAAAAAGTAATGGTATCTGTGCTTGGCTTTTCATCGGCATAGAGTGGAGAACCTGCACTATTGAATTGGTTTTCTTCATTACAATTCACGATCGTGTGGCTAATAGCTTTTCCTTCAGAAGGCATAGTAAAAACCTGCCCAACTGAGTTGGACAGGATACCATTAGTTGCTTCCTTAAAGCTATTTCTTTCGGTTGCAGGTAAATCTATTATTGATATAAGTAGTAGCACCAATGGTAAAAAGAACGCTACTATATGGGCAGACTTGTACAAGGTTACGCTACCATTCGAGGGCAGAAAAGTGTAAACTTTGCTCATGGGTAAATTAAATTTAACGCCGTAATTAACTTGTTGAGATAGACAAACTAATTATAATTAAATACGGTTTTTGGTTAAAAAATCAGCAACTGTACTTGAAGTTGTTTAAGAATGTAGACTGAGATTAGTTGTAAGTGCTTGATTGCTAGGACACAGGCTTTTTAAATTTTCGTAGCCTTAGCTACGGGAATTTAAAAAGGCGAAGTCATTAGCGATCAATGACTTGCAAATAATCCAGTTATACATTTTTAAACAACTTCTTTGTTTAGAAAAAGGCATAGCAAGGGTATTACAAAAAGGGTACTTCTTGTTTCCTTGACCAGCAAATTCTAAGTAATTGTAGACAGTAGTGCTGTATCAAATCGTAAAGAGTCGATAGACAATTGGGATAGATCCTTGCCAAGACTTGTTGGGTTACAACAAAAGTCTAGTGTTCAATAAACAGCATAAGCTATTGATTTTACACCTGCTAATAGGGTAGTAATTGCTCTGGGTTTATTCGTGGATTTGATAATACTATTGTACTTAATTATCAAAATTAATAGAATTAAACATGGAGACATTACCCCGTCAAGCGACAGGTCTGTACATTGTTGAGATAAACCGTATTATATTCTTCTTTAGGAAAAAAGCAAGGAGTAACTAAGTCGTAACCCTTAGTCGTTGCCAATTCCTTTCCACTTTCGAGAGGAGGTCAACATCTGGAACTAAGCCAAGGTGGTGCCAATGAAAGTGCGTTAAATGAGGATGGTAAGCGAAAATATTTTGTAAAACGATGGGGGCTTTTTGCTTGTGCAAAAAGAAGGTTAGAAAAACAGAAGATGTTTGGCACAAGGGCCTTGTGTAAGGGTACAATTGAAGTGTAAGCGCACTGCAATCGGTTAGTAATTAACCGGTTCATGGAATCTGTGTTTTGGTCAAAAGTGTATCGAATTTAAGTCGATACAGAATTTTGGATTATATCTAATAAAGTAGTAGCTATTGTTTATTCTTTTGTTCAGATGGATGGTCTTTCCAAAAGATAACTACTATCTTTTAATTTGTTATTTTGTAAAAATGTCTTGGTGGTATAAGTAATAGAATGTACTATAAATAGTAGTGAACTATTTATTTGTCTTTCTGTAAAGGTTGAAAATGTTGTTTAAAATATTAGGTGGTAGGCTTCGTAAATTTGATGATGCAATATATCTCATTTTAAATGATAAAAGCAAGTATTCAACAATTATAAATTAGATTTTTTTTCCATGGAAAGAATA
>CAKZUM010000481.1 GCA_937921525.1 uncultured Saprospiraceae bacterium | reverse complement strand
AATGTATTTCAAATCTGTATTACAAGAACCTAAAAACGACTTTTTAAACAGCTTCTAAATATTAATTATAAAATAGTGTTTATTCCAAGCTTTTTTGTAAAGCGAAAATTGAGTCTTGATTGTCAACGTTTTATAGGCATTATCAATTCACAATTCACACTACTGGACATTGTTTAGAACAGAGAGCAGAGAAGAGAGAGTAGAGACGTATTTCGGTTAGAAAACAACGAAATTTTGTCATTTTTTAAACGAAATCTGTCTCTACTCTCTGCTCTCTATTCTCTGCTCTTTAAAATGTCCAGTAGTGTGTTCAGAATTAAGTCTAATAGGCTATTCAAATTTTGTAACAAAATGAATAAGTCTATTCTTACCCATTGATAACGATAAAAACTGTTCGGTTGTTCTATAGAGCATATATTGTTTAGTTTATGAAAGAAAATCAATCAATTCCCTATCAATATAATGAGCAAGTTTTTTTAATAAGGAAAATAAGAAAAAATTTCGATGCAGCATCCATTGATGAACAACCTCATCGTCACGGCTTTTATGAATTTTTATATATTCGTAGTGGTACAGGCAAGCATGAAGTAGACGGTATTACCTATGCTTTAGAAGCTAACACCATTTATCTTGTTTCAAAAGGACAAGTTCACCAATTTTTATTTGCCAAAGAAATTGATGGTTATTTGATTCGTTTTCAAGATAGTATTTTGCCATCTGTTTTATCTCAAAAGGAAGGGTATTATTACAACATTCTAAATCAAATTAGCAAGCATCATGATCTATTTGTTAAAGAGGCGGATAGACCAATGATTGATCTTTTAATAGAAAGAATGTTACAGGAATATGAACTTCAAGCTTTGAAAATATTAGATTTAAGCTTAATACAGCATCTGTTATATCCGCTATTAATTTTGATGCACCGCTACAGTAATAGTCAAATAGAAGCTCAAGATTTTCAACAAAACCAATATGTACTTTTTGTGAACCTATTAGAAAAGTATTACAAACAATTTCATCAACTGGATTATTACGCTAAAGAATTAGGTCTAACCAAGCGTCAGTTGTCCAATGTTTGCCAAGAGAAAACAGGCAAAACTGCCAAACAATTATTAAACGAAAGAATATTCACAGAAGCAAAGAGGTTTTTAAAATACACAACGCTCTCCTTAAAAGAAATATCTGATAGATTAGGCTTTAAAAATGTAGCGTACTTTTGTCGGCGTTTTAAAAAAGGGGTTGGAAAGACGCCTAGTACCTATAGAATGGAGTGAAAATTTCACTTCCCGCTCACTCAAAGTAGCATGAAATACTTCCCATTTCTTTAAAGTCTGCATGGACGGTGTCACCACTTTTAACTTTAATGGGGCTTGTAAATGACCCAGCCAAAATAATTTCTCCAGCTTTTAGAGATAAGTCAAAAGCCGCATATTTTTTAGCCAACCAAGCTATGCCATTAGCAGGATGATTTAACACGGCAGCAGCTACGCCAGACTCTTCGATGACACCATTTTTGTATAATAGCGCGCCTACCCATCGTAAATCAATCGCATCTGGTTTCATCGCTCGCCCCCCCATAATAATACCACCGTTTGCAGCATTATCGGAAATGGTATCTTTAACGGTTCTTTTATAACCTGTCTCAGGGTCTAGTCTAAAGGAACGAGCTGCAATTAATTCTAATGCTGGAATTACATAGTCTGTTGCATTTAAAACATCAAATACACTAACATTTGGGCCTTTTAAATCTTTTTTCAAAATAAAAGCTAATTCAACTTCTATCCTTGGATCTAAAAAATGAGAAGATTGTATGGTACTTCCATCTCCAAAAACCATATCATCCAATAAAAAGCCAAAATCCGATTCCGTAATATTCATAGCTCGCTGCATGACTCTAGAGGTTAAGCCAATTTTATGGCCAACTATTTTTCTTCCCTCTTTTAGCTTAATTGTTTTCCAAGCATTTTGAATAGCATAGGCATCCTCAATAGTCATATTGGGATGCTCTATGGTAACAGGTTTTATTTGCTGTCGATTTTTTTCTGCTTGATGATGCCTCTGTGCCTGGGCTTTTATTTGCTTTTTTGTTAAGGTGGTCATATCTTTTAGTAAAAAGTTGTTGAAGCAGGTAGACCGAAATTTAAACAATTCCTATACTACAGCCTTTTTGTTCGATTGCTAAAATAAAGCTATTCAACAATAAGAAAAACGGAAAACGTAAAAAGTATAATAAATACCTACAAAAAGTATAATAATAAATCAATATTCTAGGACTACCTTTGTCGTAGTACTAGAAAAAAGTGCAAATTCAATTTAACCACGACATTCATACTTAGCTCATCATGTACGAAAAGAATAAAAAAATACTTGCCAAAGCATTAATCAAAATCAAAAGAGAAGGTATAAAAAATATCATTAATGGCCGATCTGTTGGGGCAACATCAAAAAAAACTTTCAAAAATACTTCACCAGTTGATGGAGAATTAATTGCAAGTGTAGCGAAATCTGATGCAAAGGATATTGACCTTGCTGCTAAAGCTAGTATGTCGGCATTTAGCGCATGGCGGGATCTACCGCATCAAAAAAAGCGAGATATTTTATATGCTATCGCCGAGGAGATCGAGAAAAATGCTGATTTAATTGCAGTTTTAGAGAGCTATGATACTGGACAACCGATTCGTTTTATGAAAAAAGCGGCTATTCGGGGAGCTGCTAATTTTAGGTATTTCGGGGATAAGGTAATTGATGCTAGGAACGGATTGTCTACCCCTGATACCAATCATCTGAATTTCACAGTCAAGCAAGCGATTGGGCCTGTTGGTGTAATTACGCCTTGGAATACACCATTCATGTTGTCTACTTGGAAAATTGCTCCTGCATTAGCGTCGGGGTGTACTGTTGTACATAAGCCAGCAGAATTGAGTCCAGTTACTGCAACGCTATTATGTAAATTAGCTCATAAGGCAGGCTTGCCAAAAGGGGTATGGAATCTTGTGCATGGCTTTGGAGATACTGCAGGTAAAGCTTTAACGGAACACCCTGCGATAAAAGCGATAGCCTTTATAGGAGAGACCTCGACAGGTAGTCGTATTATGAGTCAAGGAGCGCCTACTTTAAAAAGGGTTCACCTAGAGTTAGGCGGACAAAATCCATCTATTGTTTTTGCAGATGCGGATTTAGAGAGGGCGTTAGATTCCACCATTTTTATGAAGTATAGTTTGAATGGAGAACGATGTACCTCCAATAGTCGACTATTAATAGAAAAGTCGGTGTACAAACCATTTGTAGAAAAACTAATCGCCAGAGTCAAAAACTTAAAAGTTGGTGATCCACTAGATCCTGAAACAGAGATCGGTCCGATGATAGGTAAAGTACATCAGAAAAAGGTATTGAGTTATAGTAAGATCGGAGTGGAAGAAGATGGTGCTACTTTATTAGTCGGTTCGGGCAAGCCAAAGGGCCTCAAAGGATGCTATGTCAATCCAACATTATTTGGAAATGCCACTAAAGAGATGCGTATTTCCCAAGAAGAAGTATTTGGACCATTTTTAACGGTTATTCCATTTAAAACAGAAAAGGAAGCGGTTGAGATAGCCAATTCTGTAAACTATGGGCTAACTGCCTACATCTGGACAAAAGACTCTGCCAAAGGACATCGTATGGCTTTGAATGTAGAATCGGGCATGGTTTGGATTAATTCTCAAAACGTTCGGCATTTACCGGCTCCATTTGGTGGTGTAAAAAATAGTGGTATCGGAAGGGATGGCGGTGAGTATAGTTTTGATTTTTATATGGAGACTAAGAATATTTCGGTAGCACTTGGGGATCATCCTATACCTATTTTGGGTAAATAAAAAAAAGATATGGCACTAAAAAAACATAATTTCAATCTACCCTTTAACATCCAACGTTGCAGTCATGTACATTGCACGGTAAAGGATTTGGATGCCTCCAGAAAATTCTATGTGGACATCATGGGTTTTGTAGAAACGGAGCGAACCAAAGACACCTTATACCTGCGTGGATTAGAAGAAAAAAGCCATCACTGCTATGTCTTAGAACAAGGGGAAAAAGCAGAGGTGCTGGCACTCGGTTTTAAAGTAGCTTTTGATAAGGACTTGGATGCCTTAGCACAACACTTTAAAATGTTAGGTTTATCTTTTGAGTGGGTTCAACGCCATGCTGAAGAAAGAACCTTAGCAGTAAGTACGCCACTTGGTTTGCCTTTAGAATTTCACGCTAGGCAAACTAGAGTTCCTACAATGATGCGAGATTATATTCAATATAAAGGGTTGTCTCCGCTTCGTTTTGATCATATCAATTGCTTTACGCCGAATTGTCAAACGACCTACGAATTTATGATTGAGCAGTTAGGTTTTCGACTAACGGAATATACCTTAACAGAGAAAGGGGATATGTGGGCCGCATGGACACATCGAAAAGGAAATGTACACGATATGGCATTGACCAATGGTCGTGGTCCAAGATTACATCATACAGGCATTTGGACAGCTAGTGTCAATAATATTATTCACTTATTAGATGTGATGGCTTCTCAAGGCTATGTAGAAAATATTGAAAGAGGGCCTGGGCGACACGGAGTTTCCAATGCTTTTTTCCTATATATTCTCGACCCAGATGGTCATCGTTTAGAACCCTTTACTTGCGATTACCTAACTATAGATACCGATTGGGAACCCTTAGGTTGGGATTTAAGAGATCCACGCCGCCAAACACTTTGGGGCGCGCCAGCTCCCAAATCTTGGTTTGAACACGGAACACCTTTTAAGGGGGTGGAAGTAAGAGACTCGGATATTGATTCTGATCCTATTGTTGCTGGGTATGAGGATATTGCTTAGTAATTAAATTCCAAAATTTAAAATAAAAAAAGTGCCACACATAAAATTAGAATGTACCTCCAATGTGAAAATAGATTTTCAAAGCTTTTTCAAAGAATTGGCAGAACAATTAGTAGCGACAGGTCATGCCTCAAAAATGGGTATTAAGTGTAGAGTAGTAGTTGCGGAGACCTATTATATAATAGATGGAGATCCCAAGTATAAAATGGTTAACTTGCTATTTCGATTGCGGGAAGGTAGAAGCAAGGAAACTTTGGCTAAATTTTCTGAGATAGGAATGGATTTGATGCAGCACTATTTTGAAGATGATATAAAAGCAAAGAAAATTATTTTGTCAACAGAAATAAAGGAATTGATAAAGGGGCAGGATTTGACCAAAAATTCGATTCGCACGTAGCCGTAGCTCAAGCTTCTAGCTTGAGTAGCACTCTCAAGCTAGAAGCTTGAGCTACGAAAATACGAGCAATTAGAGTAGCACTCTCAAGCTAGAAGCTTGGGCTACGAAAACACGAGCAATTAGAGTAGCACTCTCAAGCTAGAAGCTTGAGCTACGAAAACACGAGTAATTAGAGTAGCACTCTCAAGCTAGAAGCTTGGGCTACGAAAATACGAGCAATTAGAGTAGCACTCTCAAGCTAGAAGCTTGAACTACGAAATTACGAGCAATTAGATATAACTCAATTAGATGATACCACTTAAAAATAAATCTCTGTATAAAACCCAATGTTACGTCAATGGGGAATGGCGGAATTCTAATTCAGGAGATAGAATAAATGTTTACAATCCCTATAGTAAAGAATTAGTAGGGACTGTCCCTGATATGGGAGCTGCAGAATGTAAGGAAGCGATCGAATCAGCCCATGCAGCTTTCCAAACATGGAAAGATTATTCTGCTGGAGAGCGAAGTCAAATTTTGAGAAAATGGTTTGAGTTGCAAATGGAAAATATTGATGACTTAGCCAATATCTTAACGATAGAACAAGGGAAACCTTTAGCGGAAGCAAAGGGCGAAATTCGATATGGTGCTAGTTTTGTAGAATGGTTTGCAGAAGAAGCAAAGCGGGTATATGGGGATGTTATTCCTGGACATGGACGGGATAAAAGAATAACGGTAATCAAACAACCAATAGGTGTGGTAGCAGCTATTACACCGTGGAATTTTCCGAATGCGATGATAACCAGAAAAGTAGCACCAGCATTGGCAGCGGGCTGTACTGTGGTTATAAAACCATCGGAATTGACACCTTTATCTGCATTAGCCTTAGCCGAATTAGCGGAGCAAGCTGGATTTCCAAAAGGCGTATTGAATATTATCACCACAGACGATGCGCCTTCGGTAGGTCAAGCAATGACTAGCCATTCAAAAGTCAAAAAAGTTTCCTTTACAGGGTCTACTAAGGTTGGGAAAATTCTTTTGAAGCAATGCGCAGATTCTGTCAAAAAAGTATCAATGGAACTGGGTGGTAATGCTCCATTTATTGTTTTTGACGATGCAGATATTGATGCAGCTGTGGAAGGTGCGATTGCTTCCAAATTTAGAAATGCTGGTCAAACTTGTGTTTGTTCTAATCGGATTTTTGCACAAGAAGGCATCTATGAAGAATTTGTCAATAAATTAGCCATAGCAGTAAAGGATCTACAACTAGGAGATGGTCTAAAAGAAGGTATTAACATTGGCCCTTTAATAGAACCTAAAGCATTATCTTTTGTAGAAAAAGTAGTGGACAATGCTCGCACTAACGGAGCGACTATTCTAACTGGTGGAAAAGTATCTAAAGTAAACGATCTAATTTACGAGCCAACTATAGTGACGAATGCAACTACTGACATGATGGTCTTTAGAGAAGAAATCTTTGGCCCAGTAGCACCTGTATTTAAATTTAAAACAGAATCGGAGGTTATCGAAATGGCAAACGACACACCTTATGGTTTAGCTTCTTATTTCTATGGTCGAGACTATGCTAGAATCTGGCGCGTATCAGAGGGCTTAGAATATGGAATGGTGGGCATCAATACTGGGATGATTTCTACAACGGTTGCCCCATTTGGCGGCATAAAAGAAAGTGGTTTTGGTAGGGAAGGTTCTAAATATGGTATTGAAGATTTTGTCAATATAAAATATATGTGCTGGGGTGGGGTGGAATAAAATTTGAAATTTAAAATAACTATGAAATTTGCAACGTATAAAATAAACGAAAGAATCACTTACGGTTCTGTAGTAGAAACAGAAAAAGGCATTGGCTTTACAGACATTGGTGCGATACATGGTAATGATCTTAGAAAGTGGATGGAGTTAGATGCAATGGATAAACTAAAAGAAATTGCTAGTGAATTACCAGTCGCTTTTCTAGAGAAAGATATTAGCTATTTGCCGCCGATTATTACTGGACAAAAGATAGTTTGTATAGGTGTAAACTATGCTAAGCGAAATGCAGAGTATAAAGACAATTCTGATTTACCTAAGTACCCAAGTGTCTTTTTAAGATACTTAGATTCCTTTGTTGGACATGGACAAAATATTGTTCGCCCTCCAGAATCTGAAAAGTTAGACTATGAAGGGGAGATTGTTATTGTCATCGGAAAGGGTGGCCGTAGAATTCCTAGAGAAGAGGCACTTAATCATATTGCTGGACTAACGCTTATGAATGAGGGGACAATCAGAGATTGGGTACGACATGCTAAATTCAATGTGACCCAAGGTAAAAATTTTGATAATACAGGCGTTATCGGACCGTGGATGATGACGGCGGATGAAGTGACTGATTATGCAAATTTACCAATACAAACTAGAGTAAATGGAGCTATACGGCAGAACGATAATACAGCCAATTTGATGTTTCCTTTTGATTACATCATTTCCTACCTCAGTACCTTTATGACTTTGAAACCCGGAGATATGATTTCTACGGGAACACCGAATGGGGCTGGTGCTAGATTTGATCCACCAATCTATTTAAAGCCCGGTGACATAGTAGAAGTGGAAGCGGCAGGGATTGGAATTTTGAAGAATGGGGTGGAGGATGAGCTAACTTCAACGTCAACTTCAATTTAAATTTAAATTTAAAAACTAGATGTTAATCAACATGGAGCTACTTCTTAGCCACGCGGATAAGACGAATTAATTGGCTGCCCCAACTTTGTCTTACATTCAAATTAAATAAAATCAACAGCTAGTTTTGAAATTGAGGTTGCATTTGAAGTTTAAAAAAAACATCATGGTAGAATTAACTGATAAGTTAACCAAATTTCTTGCAAAGAAAAATCATAATCATTTCATAAATGGAATCTATCAACCAAGTATAGGGGATGACCAAATCGCTGTAATCAATCCTGCAAATGAAGAAATAATAGGAAAAGTAGCTCTTGGTCAAAAAGAAGATGTAGATAGGGCAGTAGCTGCTGCAAAAAAAGCTTTTCAATACAATAGCCTCTGGCGAAGAATGAGTCCAGATGATAGAGGAAAGATATTATATAGTTTGGCGGAATTGATAACCGATCATTCGGAAACGATAGCGCAAATGGTTACACTAGAAAATGGAAAATTACTCAAAGATTCCCGTTCTTCAGATGCTGGCGGGGCAGCAAATACTTTTCGATATTATGCAGGTTGGACCACCAAAATTGAGGGCGAGACATTAGATTTGTCTCAACCACAAAAGGGAGGTAAACAAAACTTTGCCTTTACCAGAAGAGAACCTATTGGAGTAGTGGCAGCTATAGTGCCTTGGAATTTTCCAGTTTCTATTGCGGCATGGAAAGTGGCCCCTGCATTGGCAGCAGGCTGTACCGTTGTTTTAAAACCATCGGAAGAAACACCACTTTCTGCCTTGTTATTAGCAGAATTAGCGATGGAGGCAGGAATGCCTGAAGGGGTATTTAATGTCGTTACGGGTGATGGAAGAACTACAGGTGCAGCTTTGACAGCACATCCAGATATAAAGAAAGTCACTTTTACAGGTTCGACCTATACCGGGAAAATTATAGGTAAAACGGCCATGGAGAATGTGACAGGTGTCTCTTTAGAATTAGGCGGAAAATCGCCTGCCATAGTCTTTGATGATCCTGTTGATTTTGGTGCAACTGCAAATGGGGTAGCGGCAGGAATATTTAGAAATCAAGGGCAGGTATGTGTAGCGGGTTCTAGGGTATATATTCAAAAAAAGGTTTTTGATAAAGTGCTAACAGATATTACCCATGTCGCAGAAAAAATGAAAATTTCACATGGCTTTGATGGAACCGCAGATTTAGGCCCTTTGGTTTCTAAAGGACATTTAGCAAAGGTTTGTAGTTATATAGAAACAGGAAAAAGAGAAGGTGCTAGTTTAGTATCAGGAGGGCAAAGTATAAAAAACAAAGGCTATTATTTGCAACCAACGATTTTTAGTTCCCCTGATAATCAACAAACAATTATTCAAGAAGAAATATTTGGGCCTGTGTTAACAGCCATCCCTTTTGATGATATGGAAGATGCTTTACAAAAAGCGAATGATTCCAAAATGGGTTTGGCTGCAACTGTATGGACGAAAAATATATCTAAAGCCATGGCAATGATCAATCGTTTAGAAGCAGGCGTTGTCTATGTCAATTCTCCAGTACGGTCTGATCCGAACTTGCCCCTAGGAGGCTATAAGCAATCTGGTATTGGTAGAGAATTGGGTAAAGTTGGAGTGTATAATTATACGACTTTAAAGTCAGTGAATATTGTATTCTAATGTGCGTAGCTCAAACTTCCCGTAGCTCAAGCTTCTAGCTTGAGAAATCACTACACACTACACTACTCAAGCTGGAAGCTTGAGCTACGGTTACGGTTACGGGAAACTTAGGTCGCTCCAGTTTAAAACTTAAAACTATATCTATGATGAAAACAACAAAAGGAGACCAGCCCTTCTACAAACGAAATTTACCTCATTGGCAACCAGATAATGCGATACTATTCATAACAGCAAGATTAGACGGAAG
>CAKZUM010000480.1 GCA_937921525.1 uncultured Saprospiraceae bacterium | reverse complement strand
GGTAAAAAGAAGACCGTTTCTTTTAAATTTGTTCTGATATTTTTCTTCTGGTTGTTTGAATTAGTTGCTTCATTCTCTGCAACTATTGTGACTGCATCCGCATTTTCAAAAGTATTATTTCCTCCTCCAGATTCTTCTCTTTCCACCGCCATAGTCGCACCTGCCATTGGGGCTGGTGCGCTTGCTGCCATATCCATTGACATAGACTCCATTGCCATATCTTGCGGCATTGCTTTAGAGCGCATCGCCATTCTCTTATTGCCTCTACTATAGCCATAGCTTCTTCCATAGCCAGAAAAGCCAAACCATTCTAAACTTGGATAAATTCTATGCTCATTATTTCTATATTCAGGCTGCCAATCATTGCTCCATAAACGAGTAGATTGGGCTTGAAAACCTCTTGCTTGCCATGCGTAACGAGGATGTGCATCCGTTGGATAAATATTTAATAACCAGTCATTTACACTAAATTGATCTAAAGAAGCATCATACATTCCAGCGACCATTTCTGCTGCTATCTTCTCTTTCTTTGGACCAGATATTTTAATGCGCCATTCCTCTTCTTGCCCTGGCAATAGCTTATCTCGGAAAGTTGCATATTCTATAGTCAGATCTTTGTTTGCCCAAGGCACTAAGATCGTTTTAGAAAATTTATAAGGTCGATTATTTTTAGTAAACGTTAAGTGATAATGGAAATTTCCTCTATCTGTTTCCAACACAGGAAAATCGATTTTTTCTACCCCTTTTACTTTTTCCCAATATCGCTTGACCACCTTTCCTTGCTTTTCTATTTCTACTAATACTTGTATCGGGGCTAGGGCAGAACCGATATATACACTAGCTTTTTCTCCCGGCTCAAAAGTGCTTGTAGGATGCTTTAGCCACTCCGCTTGATTGGTAGCTATTTCCTTTTTCTTAAGATCGTATATTTCAAAATATTTGATAATCTCTATAGGCGTTCCATCCTTATCTGCTGTATTTAGAGTTAAGCGATATTGACCTACGCCTAAGTTTTTAACAGGTAATACTAAACGCTTTTTTTGTACTGTATTAAAAGAAATTTCTTCTTCTTTTTTTACTACTTTCCAATTCTCTTTTTTGTCTTCCAACTTATAAGCAAAGTCTTTAAATTTCTTTTTAAAATCTCCTTCTGATAATACATAGGTGTCAGGCTGTTCCCACAATCTTTTTTTGAAAGCATTGTCTGGAATAGCTAGAGATTCAATAACAATTTTTCCTTTTGCTGCGGCAAATTCTCCTGCCAAATTTTTACTACTAATTTGTAAATCTGTCTCCTCTGACAATTCAATTTTATCGGCTAAAGGTAAGGCTATAGACAAGGAAATATAGCCCACTTTTATTCGCGTATCTGCTGACTGAGTCTCTCCTGTTATATCCGTTATATCCGCGAAAACTTGATAGGTAAACTCTGGCTTTTGTGTAGCTGGAATTGCCAAATCAGGTAATGCCGCAAAAGAAATTTCAAAACTACCGTCTGTATTTGTGGTGGTCTCTCCATTCGTTATTTCTTGTTCAGGTTGCTGGTATGGATTGTACCTACCCCACCAGTAAGGTCGATAGGGGAAACGTACTTGTCGAACTACTCGATAAGCAACTTTTGAGCCATCAATACTATTCCCTGCAAAGGCTAATGCTTTGCCTTTGACGACTACCGTATCTTCTAATTTATAGGCTTCTTTTATAGGATCAAAAGTAACTTCAAACTTAGGACGCTTGTATTCTTCTATACTAAAATAATGCGAACCTCCTGCACTAGAAGTCAAACTCATTTGCCCTAACAAACCTGTTTTAGGTGCTGTAAAAGTACCTGTAATTGTTCCAAATTCATTAGTGGTCAATTCTTGCTTTCCTACCTCCTGCCTATTGACATCTAAGAAACTAACCACCACCTTTTCATTCGCTTTGATAGCAGGCATTCCCTTCACTTCTTTTTGTATAACGATCCCTTTAAAATGAACCGTTTGACCGGGTCGGTAGATCGCCCGATCTAAAAAGAAATGGGTGTGTACATTGGTCGGCCCTTGATAATCTCTATGGCGATAATTGGAAAAAGCATCTTCTAAATATAGGACATCTTCCCCATGTATTAACTTCACTTGAAAATGGACATTCTCCTTAATATCTGGTTGAATAAATCCATCTTTATCACTCTGTTGTGTAGCAATTTTTTTAAAGATATTCTTTCTTGATAAGGCATTGTACTCTCTTGCATATAACTCTGCAATCACCCCTTTTATAGGCTCACCCGTAGTTCGATCTACTACAACGATTTGGGCTTTCCCATCGTCTCCAGACTTAGACCAAAATGCGATATTGGATACATGAAAGAACGCATGTCCGACCGCATGGCCTTTATCCGTAAATGCCTCACTGTCAGACACCATCACCGCATAAGTCCCTGTAGGCAATTCTCCTAAATCTAGTTCTGCACTATGTTGATGAAAATCTCCTTCTTTAGGTAGCTGAACCGTTTGGGTACGGATCACTTCTTTTGCATTGAGCTTCTTTAATATCCTGTCTCCATTTTCTCGATTTAAGGCTTGCTGCTCCTCATAACCTAGGCGAACAATCTTTACATACGCCTGCTCAATATTTTTAAAAGTAATCGCTGCTAATATGGGTTGGTTTGGAATATTGACTTGCTCCGTTTTTAAATCTAAATGTTTTCTGGTAATGCTAACAATGATATTTTGGCATTGCTTCGCCCCAAAGGAATTTGGAAATTTAGCAATCGCTGCTTCACATAGTTGATACGCTTTACTAAATGCTAACTTCCCTTTTTGATCTGGATTTGGTCGATACTGTTGTCCTTTTCTTTGGTAGATACTAGCTAATTGAAAGACAATTTCTGTATAGACTTCTTCCTCCTTATACGCTTCTACTAAGTCGCCCAATGCACTTATGTATAGAGCTTCTTTGTTCCCTAAAATGGCATTATCATATACAAACTTTAATCGTTTTAAATCTGCATCTACTAAGGCAGCAGTATTTTTTGATTGAAGATGGGTGGATATTAAATCTTGTAAAACTAATAAAGTTTGGTACTTTGCGGCAATTTTATCTTTTGCTTCAAAAGTAGTCGCAACAAAATCTTTTGCAGGAGCAAAGGCTTCTTCTTGATTGATATAAAACTTATAAGCAGGCTCTGTTAAGTTATTGCGATCATTTCTAAAATGATCTACTGCTCGATGGGCTAATAAGTCAAATAAAGTGGGTCGCAAGGCCGTTGCATTGGCGCCCTCACTAGTAATCACTTCAAAGTCTTGAATAGCGATCTCCTTAGTTGTTGCATCTGCTATAGAGGCCAAATATAAAACTCGGCTTTGCTCTATCAACTGTGGAATCGACCAAGTTTGAATATCTGATAACTCAAAATCTTTCACCTCTGTCCGATCTCTAAGTTTCCATTGGTTGTTCCTTAAATATCGACTTAATAATTCTGCCTGAATAGATTGCAATATGGGTTTGGCAGGACTAGTAGCTGCTGCTATTTCTCCCTCCATGCGTTGGATCGCCTTTACCAAACCATCTTCTTCCAGTTGGCTTTGAAATTTGCCTCGATATAGTAGACTTTTAACTAGTTGCGGGGCATTATTATCCCTTTTGGCTCTAGTCACTATCGCCACTACTTGCTTTAGGGCAGACTCTGGCAATCCTTGTTGCTCTAAAGAATCTACAATTTTCCAAGCCTTATCATAATCACTAGGTTCGACCTTCGACATAGTTTGTTGGTGTTTTAAAGAATAAAAACTCAACGAGGCAATAGCACATAGCACTACTAGAATTGGCAGCAGTTGTTTTTTCATAGTTGTAACATTATATGGTTTTCTGGATAACTCACCTATTCCTAACGTTGGGTTGGTAGCCCAAATTATCATTTTGTTGGCGAATTGCCATGCTTCAAGGAGGAATTTCATGGATTTAGGTTTATTTTTATATAGAAAGTCTTATTTTTCATTCGCTTCTAGTTAGAAGCAACTTGTGGTAGGAGGATGTGGATTGGATTAAAAATTACATAAAAGAAGTCCCTCTTAACGGATTCTTAACGATTAGAGGGCTTCTTACCGTGGCATAATTCAACGCGGAGCTACTTCGTAGCCACACGGATAATACGGATTTTTGTGGGTCGTGAGGGATGTTGACAGTTATCACACTAATATATCACGCTCTCGACCTACTGAACACGTCCAATACAGGCAACCTATAAAATCCGTGTCATCCGTGTTGAATCATGTATATTTAGACTTTAATCGTATGAGAAACATCAATATCTAAATAGGATATGAAAAATTATTTTCCTTGCTTCCTGTATCTACTATTAATCTGGGGTTGTTTAGATACCTTCGAACCAGAAGAAGTATTTGCTATTTGCGAAACTACTTCAGAAGATTATTTTAATCCCACTAACAAATCCTTTATTCCTCCTTCTAAAAGTACCTTCTTAGAGGAACTTTGTGTGCCTTTAGAATTAGGCGAAGATGTCTCCTTTTATGATTTAACGGCTGATAAAGTTTGCTTACTAGAACAACATCTTGGACAAATAACAGATTCTCTAAATACTGAATTATGTGAATCAGGTTTTACAAAAGATTCTTTAGACAATTACTATTATCAATATTTTGGTTTGCGTATGGACGAACAGGAGTACATTCTGGTAAATGCTTTTCACAAAACAGAAGTAGATTCCTTTGATTGGAAGCGAGAAGCATTCATTGAAAAATGCAAGAATGGGCTCAATCAATGGCGTGTTCTTTTTAATGTAGAGGAATTGTCGTTTAGTCAATATCGCCCTCATTCAATAAAAGAAATTTTTTATTTACCTAGCTTTCCGTATGAAAAAATAGAGGGTTGTTCAAGATGTGTGGCTATCAAAGATTTAGAAACTTTCCAACTAGGCAACCAAGATATTTGCTTACTAAAACGTCACTTCGAAAAACTGAAAGCAGAGAAGTCAGTAGGGTGTTTTTACAAAAATTACTTGATTAATTTTAATCGGGAATGGCTATTACAATATATAGGAGTAAAAAAAGGTAATCGACGATGGATCTATATTAATGCAGCTGAAGAACCGTTTTATAGGGAATACAACTTTTATTCAACGTTTCCTTCTACATCCTGTGATGGGGGAGAAAGTTTTTGGGGCGTTTTTTTTGATCTAGATAGTCTGGAATTTGAGGGTTTACAATTTAATGCCTTTTAATGATATTTAGCTTAATCAAAGCTCCCCCTATTAAAAATACATCGCTCATCTATAGATTTTCCAACTAATAAATCTACCACATTTTGTACGGTGCTTACACACATCTGATAAAAGGTAGTAGCGGTCAAACTAGCAGTATATTTTCGACTAATAAGTCTCAAGTCAAGAACTAATTCCAAAACTCCAAACAGCAAACTCCAAGTCAGTCACTTACAGTCCCAACGGGACGACATCCTGTAACCCATGACGAAGTCGTGGGTACGCGCCCATGACGAAGTCGTGGGTACACCCCATGACGAAGTCGTAGGTACACACCCCATAACGAAGTCGTGGGTCACCCCCAGATGTTAACAAAACCAAATTCTTGTTAACAAGCAGTAAAAATTCTAACTACTTAAGCAAAAAAAACTTATATTTAGAGAAGAAAGACGAGCGCACTACCCGAGACAATAAATGAATAGATACCCAAACCCATATAAAAAGACTAAAGAAGTACCATCTTGGTTCCTTAATTGGCTCAAGGTGCTGCTTATTCTAGTGTTTATAGGTCAATTTATCTATCATATTCCTGAAAATTACGTTCAAACTGCCTTCCAACCTAAGCCACCACTCATAGAGACAATCGAATACAATCAATTGCAGCCAGAATATAGTCAGCTAGGATTAGAGTATAGTCAATTGCAGTTAAGTACTTTATTTCCTGTCGTAGGAGATCATGTGTATTGGGGAGGACAGCTACTCCCTTTTCAACTGCCTGATGCAAAAGAATTAGATAAAAATTATCTTGAAATCTCCAATTGGAAAATGAATCAATTAGGAGATACCAATAAAGACATTACTTATAAAGGACAGCAATTGGAATTGAAAAAGATCAATGCCATCTTTTTGAAGGAGGGACTCTCCCCT
>CAKZUM010000479.1 GCA_937921525.1 uncultured Saprospiraceae bacterium | reverse complement strand
TTCACCTCTTCTTCAACAACTGTTTCTGTAGTTTCATTAACAACTGTTGTCTCCTCTACTACTGTTTCTGCCACTTCATTCACAACTGTTGTTTCTTCTACTACTGTTTCTGTTGCCTGACCAACTACCTCTTCCGTAGTTTCTTCTACCACAGCTTCTGTTGCTGCTACTGCACTTCCTGCTGCTACCGTAGTTGCTGCTGCCGCTGTGCCTGAACCTTTACTTCTTCTAGTTCTTCGTTTCTTCTTTGTATTTCCTTCTGATGCAGTCTTTGGTGTATTTAATAATACATCATTATAATCTACTAACTCTATCATTGCCATCTCCGCTGCATCCCCTTGACGGAAGCCAGTTTTGATAATACGAACATAACCACCCGGTCTTGAAGCAACCTTTGTGGAAATATTATCAAATAATTCCTTTACTGCCTCTTTATTCTGTAAATAACTAAATACAACTCTTCTAGAGTGAGTAGTGTTTAATTTAGACTTTGTAATTAAAGGCTCTACATATACCCTTAATGCTTTTGCTTTTGCTAATGTTGTGTTGATCCGCTTATGCTCGATCAATGCAATCGCTAAGTTTTTCAATAAGGCTCTTCTGTGCCCTTGCTGTCGTCCTAAGTGGTTAAACTTTTTACCGTGTCGCATGACTTTGTTAGTTTTATAATTAATGAACTTCGCAACACTTAAGAAAATTGAGAATTAAAAATTGAAAATTGAAAATTTACTTGACGTAGACCACGTGTAGAAAATTCTCAATTCCCAATTCTCAATTTTCAATTCTAATTAGGTAATTGCTAAAAATAAAAGGGTAGCCTACTAATTAGTGGACTACCCTTTGACTAATTAGAGAAAGACTAGTCTTCGTCTAATTTATATTTTGAAAGATCCATTCCGAAGGTCAAACCTTTTTCTTGGAGTAATTCTTCGATTTCTACTAAAGACTTTTTACCGAAGTTTCTGAACTTCAATAATTCGTGCGTGTCATACTTTACCATTTCTCCAAGAGAATTGATTTTTGCTGCTTTCAAACAGTTGTATGCACGTACAGATAAATCTAAATCTTCAAGAGAAGTTTTCAATAACTTTCTCATGTGTAAGATATGTTCATCTACAATGTTGTCCTCTCTAGTTGCTGCATCATCAAAAGTGATATTCTCATCTGTAATCAACATTAAGTGTTGGATTAAGATTCGAGAAGCCTCTTTGATCGCATCCTCTGGGTGAATTGTACCATCCGTTTTAACCTCCAAGGTTAATTTTTCGTAATCGGTACGCTGTCCTACCCGTGTATTAGATACATGATAAGCAACATTCTTGATTGGTGTATAGATGGCATCAACTGGAATAACACCAATTGGTGCATCTTTGGGAAGATTCTCATCTGAAGGCTTATACCCTCTACCCTTCGTAACTGTTAATTCTAATTCTAAAGATACAAATGGCTCCATGTGACAAACCACCAATTCTGGGTTCATTACCTTGAAAACATTGGTGTGCTCTTCTATATCTCCAGCTTTGAATTCCTCCCGACCACTGATGGTCATGTATATTTTTTCAGAAGCAACTTCTTCATCTGAAAGCAATTGCTTTATTCTGATTTGTTTTAAATTTAAGATGATATCTACAACATCTTCTACAACTCCCTTAACAGTAGAGAATTCATGATCTACTCCTGCAATCCGAACTGCTGAAATGGCAAAACCCTCAAGAGAAGACAGTAATACTCGTCTTAGAGAATTTCCTATAGTTTGACCAAATCCTGGCTCAAGTGGCTTGAATTCGAATTCCCCTTCGAAGTCATCAGACTTCTGCATAACAATCTTATCGGGCTTTTGGAAATTTAATATACTCATAAGCTTTTTCTACTTTGATTGGGTGGGAAAATTAGGAAAAGTACCTATATAGATAATTCGCAATACAGCATTTGATGAATATGCCATATTGCGAATTTTTTATTATCAAGGAATTATTTAGAGTATAATTCGACGATTAATTGTTCGTTTATTTTTTCAGGAATTACTTCTCTCTCAGGATATTCCATGAATTTACCCTGCATCTTGTCAGGATTCCATTCCAACCAACCAAACTTTCTTACCTCTGCTTTGCTACCTCCTACTGCATCCTGTATGATTGCCATACTTTGGGACTTTCCTCTAACAGCAATTACGTCACCTGGATTCAATTGAGCTGACGGCACATTAGTAACTACACCGTTAAGCGTTATATGCTTGTGAGAAACTAATTGTCTAGCCGCCCTTCTTGTTGGTGCTATACCTAAACGGTAAACTGTGTTGTCTAGACGAGCTTCTAAGAATTTAAGTAAGATTTCACCTGTTACCCCACTCTTTCTTGCAGCTGCCTTAAATAAATTCCTAAACTGACGCTCTAGCACACCATAAGTGTACTTAGCCTTTTGCTTCTCCAATAACTGAAGTGCATAGTCAGATTTCTGCTTTCTTTTTCTTGAAGTACCATGTTGGCCTGGAGCATACGGTCTTTTTTCGAATGCTTTACTATAACCAAAAATTGCTTCACCAAAGGCTCTTGCCTTTTTTGTTCTAGGCCCTGTATATCTTGCCATAAGTTAATTACTATTAGAAATATTAATTACTATTCTTTCTACAATGATTATACTCTTCTCCGCTTTGGAGGACGACATCCATTGTGAGGAATAGGCGTAATATCTCTAATGATTGTGATTTTAATACCTGATTGATCTACTGCCCTAATAGCAGCTTCTCTACCAGCACCGGGTCCTTTTACTAAAACTTCCGCACTCCTCATTCCAGCTTCATACGCTACTTTAGCAGCATCAGAAGCAGCAATTTGTGCTGCATAAGGCGTATTTTTCTTAGAGCCTCTAAACCCAGCTTTACCAGCTGATGCCCAAGAAATTACCTGCCCTTGCTTGTTAGTAAGAGATATAATGATATTGTTGAAACTAGCTTGGATGTGTACTACACCTTCTGGTTCAACTTTGACTTTACGCTTTTTAGCTCCTGGTCTTCTTCTAGCCATAACTTAATTATTAGTAGACTTTATCAGAATTAGAATTAATTACAAATGATTGGCACAAATAATGCACGAGTATTTGAAAGAGATTACTTAGTTGCTTTCTTCTTGTTCGCAACTGTTTTTCTTTTTCCTTTACGAGTTCTTGCATTTGTCTGTGTACGCTGTCCTCTTAAAGGCAAACCTTTACGATGTCTCAATCCTCTATAACAACCAATATCCATTAGTCGCTTAATATTTAATTGAGTCTCTGATCGCAACTGACCTTCAACAGTATATTCATCTTGTAACAACTTAGTTATAAAACGAATATTCTCATCTGTCCAATCTTGGATCTTCGTGTTATGATCAACACCTGCCTTGTTAAGAATCTCTACTGAAAGAGAAGGACCAATTCCGTAGATGTAAGTTAATCCAATTACACCTCTCTTATTCCTTGGCAAATCAATACCTGATATACGAGCCATATTATTATATTATTATTAACCCTGACGTTGTTTAAACCTAGGATTTTTCTTATTAATGACATAAATTCTTCCCTTTCTTCTTACAATCTTGCAATCAGCAGATCGTTTTTTAACAGAAGCTCTTACTTTCATGATAGTATAGTTGAAAGATTATCTTATATATAGATAATCAAATAAAAATTATTTATAGCGGTAGGTAATTCTACCTCTAGTTAAATCGTATGGGGACATCTCAACTGCCACTTTATCCCCCGGCAAAATTCGAATATAATTCATTCTCATTTTACCTGAAATTGTTGCAGTAATCTTATGTCCATTTTCTAGACGGACTCTAAACATTGCATTTGATAATGCTTCGTCTATAATACCATCCTGCTTAATTAATCCTTGTTTAGCCATATCCCTATTTTAGGAGTGCAAAGATATAAAAAAAAAACTAGTTATTCTTGAAATAATCGTTAAAAATATTAACAGCTTATTTCCTTTCAAAAAAGGTGATTTTAGTCCGATATTTTTGCTGCAAAAACTCCCAATAGGTAGCAAACTAAAGTAAAAATCTAGTAGTTATTAGACTGGCAACGGGATTAAATCACTTACTTCTTTCAAATTAGTATTTTTTCTAATAGCTTCTTCTACATATTTGTGTGTAGAAAGGATGTCCGCTTGACCTTTCCTAACGACTACCGAATGTTCGTAATGGGCAGATGGTAATCTATCTTTAGAAACCACTGTCCAATCATCATCCAATGTCTCTACTTCCTTCACCCCTAAATTCACCATCGGTTCTATAGCAATCACAAGACCATCTAACATTCTAGGTCCTTGACCTCTTCGTCCGAAATTAGGTACTTCTGGAGCTTCATGTAAATTTCTACCTAAGCCATGTCCTACCAATTCTCTAACTACACCGTATCTATGCGTTCTTTCTGTGTAATGTTGTACCGCAGAACTGATGTCCCCTACTCTTTTCCCTACAATTGCTTGTTGTATACCTTTATATAAAGAAGCTTTAGTTACTCGAAGTAACTGCATTACTTCTTCTTTTACGTCTCCTAATGCAAACGTATATGCCGCATCTCCATAATAACCATTCATTAATACCCCACAATCAACGGATACGATGTCGCCATCTTTAAATTCTATGTTAGATGGAATGCCATGCACTACTTGTTCATTAACAGATATGCATAAGGTAGCGGGAAAGCCTCTATAGCCTTTAAACCCCGGCACGCCTCCGTTATCCCTAATTAATTGTTCTGCTTGAGCATCAATATCTAAACCATTGACACCTGGTCGAATTAACTCTCCTACTAAAGCGAGTGTTTTAGATACCATTAGACAATTCGTTCGAATTAATTCGACTTCCTCATCTGTTTTATAGAAAATTCCATCTGCTCTAGACACAATTTTGTTTTTTATGAACGCTAGAAAATGTACGGTTTAGAATTTACTCATCGGACGACGTTAGTCATTCGATAAGTAAATGTTTCCAGTCGGATGACTAACGTCGTCCGATTGGAAACATTATATCTAAAGAAGAACTATTTATATCAAAAAAAATTACCAGTAGATGTAGCATCTACTGGTAATCAGAATAGTTTAACTATTATATAGTACAGATCAAAGATCTGATGTATAGCAAATTATGATTACATGCTAGCGCCAATGCCTTGCATTCTACTCTTATTCTGAATCGCTCCAGACTTCACTAAACCGTCATACTTTCTCATCAATAGATGACTTTCTATTTGTTGTAAAGTATCTAGTACTACTGCGACTAAGATCAGTAAAGAAGTACCACCGAAGAAGATTGCAAAGGCTGTATTAATTCCTGCCCATACAGCGAACGCTGGAAGGATGGCAATTAAACCGATGAATATAGATCCCCAGAATGTAATACGAGTCGTTACATTATCAATAAAGTCTGCAGTTGCTTTTCCTGGCTTAATACCAGGGATGAAAGCATTTTGACGCTTTAAGTATTCTGCGTATTGCTTTGGATTTACTAACAAGGCAGTATATACATATGTAAAGATCACGACAAGTACAAAAGTGATGATACTTGATATTACAGAAAATGGATCCTGTAGCGCGATCATAATATCGTTAGATGCTAATGCAGAGTTAGAACCAGCAAACCACTGAGCAATTTGTGCAGGTAAGAACATCAATGCTTGTGCAAAGATAATCGGCATTACACCTGCTGCATTTACTTTTAATGGAATGTAATCTCTTGCACCTGCAATAGGCATGGTGTTCGTACCACGTCCAACCATTCGCTTTGCAAACTGAATTGGAATTTTTCTAACTCCTTGTACGATTAACACCGTAACCATTACAACTAAGAACAAGATGACTAATTCTAAAACGAATTTAAATAAACCACCTGACCCAAATTGTAATTGGAATTCAGAAATTAAAGCAATTGGTAAAGAAGCGATAATACCAATCATGATTAATAAAGAAATACCGTTTCCAATACCTTTATCAGTAATTTTTTCTCCCAACCACATGGCAAAGACTGTTCCCGTAGATAATATAATTATATTAGAAAACCAGAAAACGCCTGCTGGAATACTTGGATCAACAGCCCCTTGGCTACTGATGTATGTTAAATAACCACCGCCTTGAACAAGGGTAATAGCTACTGTTAAGAGTCTTGTAATTTGAGTGATCTTCTTTCTTCCTGACTCCCCTTCTTTTTGTTGAAGTCTTTGAAAGTAAGGAACGGCAAAACCCAATAATTGGATAATGATCGAAGCCGTGATATAAGGCATAATACCTAAAGCAAAAATGGCAGCATTACTAAATGCACCACCAGTAAAGATATTGATTAAGCCTAACAAGTCATTTGCATTGCCAGAAGTGGCATCTTTTAATACGGATGGAATTACACCAGGTAAGACCACGAAAGAACCAAAGCGATACACCATCAATAATGCAAGCGTAAATAGGATACGCTGTCTCAGTTCCTTAATTTTCCAGATATTCGATAGAGTATCTATTAACTTTTTCATGGATTCAATTTAAACGAGATTAACACTGCCCCCTTTAGCCTCTAAAGCTTGTTTAGCTGAAGCAGTAATAGCATGTACTGTAACGTCTAGTCTTCCAGAAAGTTCTCCTCCACCGAGTATTTTAACCCGATCATTTTTCCTTACAATACCATTTTCAACTAAATTCTCCAATGTAATGGAGCTAAGTTTATACTTATCAGCAACAGCTTGTAACCTTTCTAAGTTCAAACCTACGAAAGGAACTCGATTAGGATTTTTAAATCCTCTCTTTGGTAATCTCATTTGTAAAGGCATCTGACCACCTTCATGAGCTCGCTTATTTTTGAAACCAGATCGAGATTTTTGACCGTTATGACCACGTGTTGCAGTACCTCCATGTCCAGAGCCTTCCCCTCTCGCAATTCTCTTACGCTTCTTCGTTGATCCTGCAGCTGGCTTTAAATTATGTAATTCCATTAGTTTATTATTTGCTAGTTATTGGAATAACTATATTTCTTCAACTTTAACAAGGTGTTGCACCTTACTAACCATACCTAGAATAGGAGGTGTTGCCTCTTGTTCTACTGTTTGGTTTATTTTCTTTAAGCCCAAAGCTTTTAAAGTGTCTTTTTGACGCTTAGAGCGATCAATGCCACTTTTTACTTGAGTAATTCTAAGTTTTGCCATCTTATTGTGAATTTCAAATTTCAAATTTCAAACCCCAAATCACTAGGTTTGGTATTTGTAATTTGGATTTTAAAGCTTGGAATTTTTATAATTATCCTTCAAATAATTTCTCCATAGAAATCCCTCTACCTTTGGCAACTGCCATCGGGGATCTTAATCTTGCTAAAGCATCAATAGTAGCTTTAACAACATTATGAGGATTAGAAGAACCCATTGATTTTGCTAATACATTTTGAACACCAGCACTTTCCAAAACAGCACGCATCGCACCACCTGCAATTACACCTGTACCATCTGCTGCTGGCTTGATAAACACCTTACCTGCACCGAACTTACCTTTCTGTGCATGTGGTATTGTGCCTTTGTAAATAGGAACCTGAATAAGATTCTTCTTCGCATCATCTACCGCTTTCTGGATAGATTCAGATACATCTCTAGCTTTACCTAGACCATGACCAATTCTACCTTTTCCATCACCAACTACTACAATTGCTGCGAAACTAAAAGTACGTCCACCTTTAGTAACTTTCGCTACTCTATTAAGGTTTACTAACTTTTCTTTTAATTCTGATTCAGCAGGCTTAACCCGATCTTGAGACCTTTTTGCCATTGTTATATATTTTAGGACAAGAGCTATGCTCTGTCTTTAAAAAGTTCTTAGAATTTAAGTCCAGACTCTCTAGCACCTTCTGCTAAAGCCTTTACCCTTCCGTGGTATACAAAACCACCTCTATCAAAAACAACCGTTTCTATACCAGCAGCTTTAGCTTTTTCTCCTAGCAATTTTCCAACTGCTTTAGATTTTTCCACTCTATTTGCTCCTGAAATACTTTTATCTAGTGAAGAAGCTGCGGCTAAAGTAATTTCCTTGATATCATCAATTAATTGACAATAGATTTCTTTATTACTTTTAAAAACAGCTAAACGAGGACGAGCAGCACTACCATAAATGGTCTTTCTGATTCTATTATGTACTCGCTTTCTTTTTTGTACTTTAGTTAACTTCATTTTTTATCTACCTTTTGGACTGATACCGACCAGTTCCTTAGAAATGAAAATATATAATAGTAAGACTAAAACTGCTTGATTACTTAGCAGCTGTCTTACCTGCTTTACGTCTAATTTCTTCGCCGAAGTATTTAATACCTTTTCCTTTGTATGGCTCAGGCTTTCTAAATGCTCGAATCTTTGCGGCTACTTGTCCGATTAATTGCTTATCAGAGCCACTAAGGTGTACCATTGGATTAGATCCTTTTTCCGACTTAGTCTCCAACTTGATCTCATCAGGAACATAGAAATAAATCGGGTGAGAATACCCTACTGATAATTCTAATAAGTTACCTGAATTATTCGCTCTATAACCGACACCAACCAATTCTAATTGCTTCGTATAGCCCTCAGAAACACCCACTACCATATTCGAAATTAATGATCGGTATAAGCCGTGCATAGATCTATGTCTCTTTTGATTTGTTGGTCTGCTTACAGTAAGCGTACCATCTTCAATAGCTACGGATAAATCTGGGTCAATCTGCTGCGTTAACTCCCCCTTAGGTCCCTTTACTTTTACTACATTGCCCTTAGAAACTTCTATTTCTACACCCTTAGGCATATCAATGGGCGCTTTACCTATTCTAGACATAACAAATTTTTTTATTAGAACTTGTATAACTACTATAGCAATGAGTTAGATCAATTGCTGGAATATAACCTCGAATGAATTCGATGAAATATTATTGAACGAAGCAAAGCAATTCTCCGCCTACATTGTCTTTTCTAGCCTGCTTACCAGTCATCAAACCTCTAGAGGTAGAAACAATACAAATACCTAAACCATTAATAATTTTAGGTATTTCACTTGCAGGAGAATACTTTCTTAAACCTGGCTTACTAATACGACCTAGTTTTTCAATAACTGGTTTCTTAGTAGCTCTATCATATTTTAAAGCTATTTTGATTACTCCTTGTGGACCTTGATCGTCTTCAAACTTGTACTTTGAAATGAAACCTTGATCGTACAAAATCTCCGTAATACTCTTCTTCATCTTTGATGAAGGAATCTCAACAACTCTGTGTCCTGCTAATTGAGCATTTCGGATACGAGTTAAGTAATCGCCAATTGGATCTGTTGTGATAGCCATTGTATATAACTTTGAAAAAATTCTTAATTTGATTACCAACTTGCTTTTCTAACACCAGGTATTTTACCTTCCAATGCCATTTTACGAAAAGCAACACGAGAAATACCAAACTGTCTCATGTACCCCTTAGGACGACCACTCAGTTTACATCTGTTATGTAGTCTAATCTTATTAGAGTTACGAGGAAGTTTATCTAACTCTTCCCACTTACCTTCAGCTTTAAGTTGCTTTCTTAAATCAGCATACTTAGCCACCATTTTTGCTCTCTTTATTTCCCTTGCAATTAGTGATTTACGAGCCATTGTATTATTATTTATAGTCTCCTAATAATAAATCTAGGATTTATCTAGGATTCTGATTTTTGTGCATTCTTGAATGGAAGACCAAAAGAAGATAATAAAGCATGCGCCTCTTCATCTGTCTTAGCCGTCGTCACGAACGTAATGTCCATACCTGTGATCTTATTGATCTTATCCAAATCAATCTCAGGAAAAACGATCTGTTCTGTGATACCCATTGTGTAATTACCACGACCATCAAAACTCTTATCATTGATGCCCCTGAAATCTCTTACCCGTGGTAAGGTAACATTCACTAAACGATCTAGAAATTCCATCATTCGATCTTTTCTCAAAGTCACCCTTGAGCCGATGGTCATTCCTTCTCTAAGCTTAAAGTTGGAAACAGAAATCTTTGCTTTAGTTGGAACTGCTTTTTGACCAGCAATTGCACTCATTTCTGATAAAGCATTCTCTACTGTTTTCTTATCTTGTGTTGCAGCACCAACCCCTTGATTTAAACAAATTTTCTCTAAACGAGGAACTTGCATAATGGATTTGTACTGAAACTGTTCCATTAACTTAGGAACAATCTCTTCCTTATATATCTTGTGATATCTAGGTGTATAGCTCATTACTTAATTATTTCTCCTGACTTTTTAGAATATCTGACTAATTTTCCGTCTTCTAGCTTTCTACCTATTCTAGAGGCAGTACCAGACTTAGGATCAATCAGCATTAAATTTGAAATATGGATAGATGCAGGCATGTCATTGATACCACCTGGGTTATCTTGAGTTGCCTTCGTATGCTTCTTCACCATATTAATTTGATCAACAATTGCTCTATTCTTGGAAGGGAATACCTGCAACACCTCTCCTTCATTTCCTTTATCCTTTCCAGCAATTACAATCACTCGATCTCCTTTCTTAATACCTAACTTTGCCATTTCTACTATTATTTACTACTATTATATTGATAGTAATTGTTAAGCTACAGTACTTCTGGAGCTAATGATACAATTCTCATATAGTCCCGATCACGCAATTCTCTCGCAACAGGGCCGAAGATACGCGTGCCTCTTGGCTCGTCTGCAGCAGTTAGCAAAACAACAGCATTGTCATCAAATCGGATGTAAGAACCATCTTTTCTTCTGATCTCTTTTTTGGTTCTAACAACTACCGCTTTGGATACTGTTCCTTTTTTCAAACCACCTGGAGAAGCGTCTTTAACGCTCACCACAATCGTGTCTCCAATAGAAGCGTACCGACGCTTGGAGCCGCCTAACACTCTAATGCACAAAACTTCTTTGGCACCACTGTTATCAGCTACTTTTAATCTTGATTCTTGTTGTATCATCGTACTTTAATTATCACAATACTAACGCTTATGCGCATATTGCCATATAAAAAGAATGCTATTTCGCTCTCTCAATGACGTCTAATAAACGCCATCTTTTATTCTTACTCAACGGTCTTACTTCCATGATACGAACTGTATCACCTACGTTACAATCGTTGTTCTCATCGTGCGCCATTAATTTCTTAGAACGCTTCATGGATTTACCGTAGATTGGGTGTGCCAGACGTCTTTCTATTTTAACTGTAATAGATTTGTCCATTGAGGAACTGGATACCACCCCTACTCTTGTCTTTCTTAAATTTCTATCAGACATATTATATTATGCTTTAGTAAGCTTATAAATATTAGCGTTTTCTTCTTCTTGATCTAATCTTAGATCGCTTAGCTAATTGTTCAGGTGACATAGCAGCTACTTCTCTTCTTCTTGCCTCTGTTCTCAATCGCGCCACATCTCTACGAACTTCTTTTAGAATTAAAGGATTATCAAGACCTTTAATCGCATGGTCGAATCGGAGCTTCTGTTGCTGTACTACTAATTCCTTTAACTCACTAGCCAACTCCGCATCAGAAAATTCCTGCAACTCCAAAAACTTTTTGCTAGACATTTTTTAAATTTTATCTTTAGTGAAAGATGAAGGTTATCGGATTATCCTTCGTAATCAGGACGGATAGAAAACTTAGTCATTACTGGCAATTTTTGCGCAGCTAATCTTAAAGCTTCTTTTGCTACTTCTAATGGAACACCGTCCAATTCGAATAACATTCTTCCCGGCTTAATAGGAACTACCCAATGATCCAAGGCTCCTTTACCTTTACCCATCCGTACCTCTTGAGGCTTGGAAGTAATCGGCTTGTCAGGGAAAATTCGGATCCATACCTGACCCTCTCTTTTCATATATCTTGTCATCGCGATACGCGCTGCCTCTATCTGTCTATTGGTCAATCTACCAGAAGTAGTTGCCTTTAGTCCAAAAGAGCCGAAAGACACTCTGTTTCCTTTGTAAGATAAGCC
>CAKZUM010000478.1 GCA_937921525.1 uncultured Saprospiraceae bacterium | reverse complement strand
TTAAGCGTTTTAGTAAATAATTCGACTTCTATTTTTCGTTGATAGTCTATCTTGGTAGGATCTATTTTTGCCAAATTAGAGATTTGCAAACCATAATAACGGGCTGGCATAAACGCTTTCTCTTCTTCTAAGAAAGTACAAAACGACCCTTTATTATTAATTTTAAAATTATAGACTACGGGTTCCATGGCGAAAGGTAAAGCAGCATCTAAAGAGGCTTTACTTTCTTGAAGTATATCTAGTACTGCTTGTTTGGTTTTGGAAGCATCTTTATTCTTCACATACATTCCCATCCCTCCGCCAGACATGCCGCCTAGCATCATAAAGCCTAGGTAGTTTTTCTTAAATTTTTGTTGGGCCTTTTCGATCAACATTTCTGTATATCTAGTGGTCGCCCAAGGGATAATGGTCTTAATCGGATAATTCCAATTGTGGGTAGTGTGGGCGGCTAAGTCTTTTATATTCCCTTCTTTTAATGCTTTTAAAATACCTTTATAAATATCCCCTGTGGCTAATCTCGCTACCCATTCTTTATCTGATCGTAGTAAGTATTTTTCTGTTACCATTTCTAGGATAGGCCCTACATTCTGCGCCATTCCACCATGCATTAGCATTAGATTATTACTCAGCTTTTCAGATAAGTCTGCACTCAAATCTGACTTGTCTAGTAGTCGATGTTGAGGCAATAAACAGCCCTTACTAATGCCAAATTCTGGATCGCCTTTCTTCGCTATCGCTCCTTCAATTGCCTTGATGCCAGGCCATACGCCACCCGAATCTTGCCAGCCCCCACCCGAACCACCTAGCCATTCGCCTAGTATAGCACGAGCGGCCACCAAGCGTCTCTCTGACTCTTTAAGTGCCCCCTTCAAATTAACAGTCTGTTTGGTTGCCCGCATCATCACACTAATAATCGAGCCTAACAAATTAGTAGACACCGCAAATCTGGACCCCTTAGGAATATCATTGACCATCGTCACTAATTCTATGCCCATCCCCGGCGCAATGATCTTGCCCAATAATTCTGCCAAGGATTGCTCTGTTCCCTCGAAAGAAGGCGGAATAAAACCAGAGGCAATCACCCCTGCTTTTAATAAACTCAAATAGTCATTTCCAAAATTAAACAAGTCTGATAAATCCGTAATATCTTTAGTGACCCCAAGGTCAATACTACTCAATCGAATAACTGGTTCTGTGATTACTCGGACATAAGATTGAATAGGCGGTTTAATGGTTTTATCTCTTCCAAATACTCCCAAATCAATCGACACATTGATCACTCTCGCTCCCTCTGGATAATCCATCCCCAAGAAAAATATATCCGACCAACCACTATGACTGAGGTCCATTCTGACGGCTGTCTTTTCTTCTAAAATAGGATAGAGATTATTTTCGGCAGATCGTTGCAATAAGTCTCGATGAATGCGTATCGGATGCTCTGATGTATAGCCTCCTCTGAACATCCATTGGTTGCCCGCCGTGGAACGAACACTCTTCCTTACTTGTTCTCCTAATATCTGAAAAGAGCGTTGGTGATAGGCTTCTGCTAAAGCACTTGCCAAGTTGGCATTCAAGCCTTTGGTTTGTTGATTTTTTCTAAATGTAGCTATTGCTTCTTCGAAGCGGCGATGCATTAAATGCTCTAAGCCTTCGGGTGGAACTAGTCCTGTCGTTGGTAGTTTTTTGAAATCTGGTAAGACAAATCGATAGGCGGCGTAGAGGAATAAACTAGCTCTTACTCGCTCGTATAGGTTTTCCGTTTGCTGCCGAAATGTTTCTAAGTCTTCTAATTCTTTTAGTAATTTGGGTAAGGGTTTATTTTTGCATAGTTGTTGGAAAGAGGTGTTTCTTGTTGTTGGATTTTGGCTGGTTATGGTTTGTATGAATGGGTTCATTGGTATGTGGATATGTTAACTTCACAACACTTAAAGAACAATATTCTTAGCCGTGTATATGAAGTGATTATCTTAAAATTAGCAGACTATTAAGATTAACCGAAACTCGCTCCCCCTTGGGGGTTGGGGGTAATCGGAAGTAAAGGTTTCCCTAGCTTGCAAAACCCCCAACCCCCGAGGGGAAAAGTTTAGAAAGTGGGAATAATCTTAATGGTCTAGCAGTTAATAGTTTTTTGAAAGAATAATACATTATAATAGAAGTACTCACCCCCTCCGAGAATTTTCCGCCAACTGATTAACAATGCTAGACAGCAACTCATTAGCCTGAGGACTTTTCAAACCAAACGCAATCTGCGCTTCCAGCAAACCAAAATGATTCCCTAAATTAAATCTACGACCATCAATAATTTTGGCTAGATACTTTTGTTGTTTGGCTAGTTGTTGCTGTGCCGTAGTCAATGGAATGTCTTCTCCTTTTTTGGCTTTGGTGATATGCTTTTCAAGTATATCGAAGATGCCTGCCGTTAATACATGCATACCAAAAAAGCAGAGGTAATGTCCTGAACGCATCCCTGGGGTCAGCAATTCTAACTCTGCTGTACTCAAGGAGGGTTTTTC
>CAKZUM010000477.1 GCA_937921525.1 uncultured Saprospiraceae bacterium | reverse complement strand
AAAAGAATTGTATCAAGGATTTATCAATCATTCTACGATTTAAATTATGATCTAAACAGAGTTTAAAAAAAACAAAAAAAATATTTAAAATTTAATTGATTGATTTTGAACAGGTTATAATATATGGCATTTTTTTTTTTTGCCCAGCAACATAAATTTGTTGCATTAGCTTGTTTATTATCGTAATATTGTGACAAGATTTCGGATAATATATAATTCTTCCCTCCGTATGTCTGCAACTCCCTCTTTTTATTTCCTCCTTATTTTTTTATAAAAAACCTCATACCTTTTAATTTCCCCAATAGAATAATTGTTTTTAATTCAAACAATTTCTTCCCCTAGTAGCGAGTGAAAAATAAGTTCCCCATTAGTGTTACTCCAATATTTTTTGTGTAGTGAAAATTGAGTCTTGATTGTCAACATTTTATAGACATTCTCCATTCACAATTTTCCATTCAGAATTAACTCTATTTGGCAGCCATTAATGCAGATGTTATTTTTTATCGTTACCTAACTATCCTCTCCCTAAAAAATCTCCTATCCCTCTTACTACCTCCTAATTTAGTACCCCTTTCCCCTTTTATTTTCCACCCCTTATTTATTTACTATCAAAATCTATGAACTTATGAATTGTAATTACAATCGTATGGATTGTTGTACAACGCGCGCTTTCAAACAAATTTGGGAGTTTGTACATTCTTGCTGTAACACTAAGAATGTTTTAACATTAGCATTAATGCTAACTTTTGCTATTAGTGGTTTTTCTTTGGAGAAGCCATCTACAGAGTTATCAACGGGAGAAATTGGAGTACCTTCGGCAACCAGTAAACTATTGAAAATTCAGAACAATGGTTCTTGTGCCGTTGAAATTTACTATTGGATTTCTACAGGGGATATTTATTACACTACGATTAATGCGGGGCAATCGTGGTCGGTATATACTAGCTCTGGCCATATGTGGAGAGCAGTAAATACCAATAAAGACTGGAGTAACTTACAGTATGATAAACATTATACCGTAGGAACTAATAGCATACAAACGTGGACTATTACCCCTACTTATTGTAGTGGTGGTAGTACGATTACTTGTTCTGCGAGCTTAGAACATTTTTCTGCGATTTCGGAGACTACTTGTGGTGCAAATGATGGGAAGATACTGCACGACCCATATATTGATGCAGGAACCAAAATGCCTTATTATATTGAGTATACTTATAATGGCTCTAAAAAGCAGCATGGTCCTTACTATAATAATCAAGATTATTATATTTCTGGTTTAGTACCAGGTACTTATAAGAATTTGACAATTATTGACGCCAATAGATGCACAAAGGATTACGGTGATTTAACAGTCAAGTCAAATTCTACTAAGAGAATTACGATTGAAAACTCAGGAACTTGTACCGTGAATCTTTATTTGTGGAAGGCTACAGGAGATGTATTCGAGAAAGCTTTAACTAGTGGAGAATCTTGGGTTGGAAATACGCAAGAAGGAGATATGTGGAGAGTTGTAGATACAGCTAATGTTTGGACTGATCTACAATTTGATGAGCATTATACCGTGACTGCTGATTGCGATCAGACTTGGACAGTCAACCCTACCTATTGCGCATCTCCTTGTGAAGACGAGTTAGACGGTGGACAAATTACTGTTGGGGAATGTAATAATGGAACTGTTATTATTGAAAATACAGTTGCACCAATTGGTAGCAATATTGAAATTGTATGGATTCGTTCTGTAGGACAATTTAGTGCTTGTGAGAAATTAGGAGAACTAGGTGCGGGGAATACAAATGTAGGAGCAGCCTATGATACTTTCATTGCAGCAGGTGGATTCGGAAGCAATGCTAGTCCTGCTGTTCCAAATACTACAAACTGGCAGTTTGTGACGGATACAGATGGGGATGATTTACAATTGACAGTTGAAGACGGGCAGTTAGCTTGTTACTTGCGTTGTGTAAGAATTATTGGATGTGAGCGATTTGTAGGAGAGACAGATCCTGTAGCAGTGAATCCTTGTGAAACTGCTTGTGATGATATGGACTTAGATGGTATTTGTGATACAGAAGATTGTGTACCAAATGATGCGACTCTACCAGGTACACCAGGAGCTCCTTGTAATGATGGAAACCCATTAACTACAGGTGACATCATAAGTGCAGATGGTTGTGCTTGTGCTGGGGAGATTATAGCGCCATCTTGTGATTTAACAGTAGATGCAGGCAAAGATCAAGTAATCTGTGAAGGACAAAGTGCAACAATTACAGCCATACATACGGGTGCAAGTGATTGTACGACTACTTGTTGTACAAGAGAAGTAGCTAATACAACGCAATGTAATAATGGTAATGTTTATGCATTCTTTCTTGCAGATGAAACTGGTACCAGAAATTATGCGATTACGGATAGATCAACAGTAAAATTTGAAGAGTGTGACAATGGAACTATCCATTATACAGCTACTAATTTGGAAGCTAATGATGAGTCAGGGGAAACTATTTCCATTGATTTTACTTATGCTGGAAAAACGACTGTAGTGCCAGCAGGTGGCAACAAAGCGCATTCTTGTGAGGATACTTATAGTGATGCAGGATGGATATACTATACGGATTTAATGGGAACTTTTACTTCTAATCAAGAAGGTACTTTTACAGTAGAAAGAAGAGGACAACCTTTCCAAATGGGGAATGGTGCGAATGCTACTTCTACGGGATTAGGCTTTGGAGGTTCTGGTTGGTTTATAATTACAGGTGGCAGTGGTAAATGGGTAAAGGGTGATGTAAATATCATGTTGGGTGCTAACTGTGGAGAAGGTGCAGGTTCTTGTGATTTATCAGGAGGGACTGTAATCGCAGAATGGAATATGAGTGAATGTGCCTCTTTTAGTGGTAATAATTCCGCATACGATTATGCAGAATTAGGGGCAACTACAACGGCACTTACCTGTGCTGGTGTATCCGCTGTAGGTTTATACACGGCTCCAGATGTAAAACACTCTTGTACAGATGATGCAATTACAGGTGCAAAGGGAGATGCTGTTTGTGTGGCTATGCCAAACATTGATTCTTTCCAAGACAACCACCCGAATGCAGTAAAATTTGATATAACTATTGATCCTTCTTGCGGAGTAAATGGAATTACCAAGTTAGAGTTCAGAGAAATGGCACCGACACACTACATCTGGTCGCAAAAGGACTATGAGTCTAGAACTGGTATCAATAACTACCCAACAAAGTATGGTATTAGAGTATTAAAAAATGGAACGGAAATCTTTAGAGAAACGGATAAAAAAACAACGGATTCTTGGACAAAAGAAAGCTTTGATTTCTCTGGAAATACAGATTTTCAATCCACTACAAAAGCAACTTATACATTCGAGTTACTTGGCTACCAACTAGCTGGTGTAAGTTCTACTGTTTCTGCATGGGACTTAGACGAAATCCAAGTATTTGGTGCTACCTGTACGCCTTCTGTTTCAACGACAACTACATCAACTAATAGTGAAGTAACTTACGCATGGTCAACTGGAGCGACAACACCATCTATACAAGTAACTACTCCTGGAACTTATACGGTAACGGTTACTGACTGTAACAATTGTACGGCAGTAGATCAAGTAATCATCAACGAACCATCTGCTGATGGTGGTAGTATTTCAGTAGGTGCTTGTGATAATGGAACGATTATTATTGGTAATGGAGCTAATCCTTCCGCTTCTGATGATCTTCAATTTGAAGTAGTTTGGATCAAGTCTCAAGGACAGTATAGTGCTTGTGAAAGACTAGGAGAATTAGGTGCAGGAAATACGAATGTAGGTGCTGCTTACGATGCGTTTGTAGCGGCTGGTGGCTTCGCTGCGGGTGCCGATCCTTCGATTCCTAATACGAGTAATTGGATGTTTGTTTCAGATAATGATGGTGATGATTTACAATTAACCGTTGTTGACAGTCCTATGGCTTGTTATTTAAGATGCGTTAGAATCATTGGCTGTGAAAGGTTCACGGGAGAATCTGACCCAGTTGCCTTGCCAGACTGTTTCGTACCATGTTCGGATATTGATAATGATGGGGTATGTGATACAGAAGATTGTGATCCAAATAATCCAGTTTTCCCAGGCACTCCTGGCAATAGCTGTGATGACGGTAATGATGCTACAATAAATGATGTTATTGGGGCAGGTGGTTGTTCTTGTGCAGGTGTAGAACCAGTTGATCCGATAGACCCAGTTGATCCAGTTGACCCAGTTGACTCAGGATGCGAAGTTCTTGAGACTTGTGGTGTGGTAACAATTAAGCAGTCGGGAACTTCAATTATCATTGAAAACGTTGATGGGCAAGATATTATACAAGCATTTAACTCTAAATGGTCACCAGTATTTAGTTGTGCATGGTGGGGTACAGCCTGTGAAGGCACTACGGTAATTGATGGTCTAACAGTAGGGGAGACTTACATAGTTAAAGTAAAGGATTGTACATTCAACATTCTCATTTCAGGTGAAGATTGCAATGGTGGAACAGATCCAATTGACCCGATTGATCCAGTTGACCCAGTCGATCCAGTTGACCCAGTCGATCCGATTGACCCAGTTGACCCAATTGACCCAGTTGACCCAGTTGATCCAGTCGATCCAGTCGATCCAATTGATCCAATTGACCCAATTGACCCAATTGACCCAGTCGATCCAGTTGACCCAATTGACTCAGGATGTGAAGTTCTAGAAACATGTGGTGTTGCAACAATTAAGCAATCAGGAACTTCAATTATTATTGAAAATCTTGGTGGGCAAGACATTATACAAGTATTCAATTCTAAATGGTCACCAGTGTTTAGTTGCGCATGGTGGGGAACAGCCTGTGAAGGAACAACGACAATTGATGATTTAACTGTTGGAGAAACCTATATAGTTAAAGTAAAGGATTGTACATTCAATATACTTGTTACTGGAGAAGATTGTAATGGTGGAACTGACCCAGTAGATCCAATAGACCCAGTAGACCCAGTAGACCCAGCAGACCCAGTTGATCCGATTGATCCAGTTGATCCGATTGATCCAGTTGATCCGATTGATCCAGTTGACCCGATTGACCCAGTTGATCCGATTGACCCAGTTGATCCAATAGACCCAGTAACTCCATCAGGTTGTGAGGTACTTGAAACTTGTGGAGATGTGACAATTAAGCAATCAGGAACTTCGATCATTATTGAGAACCTTGATGGACAAGCTGTAGTTCAGGTATTCAACGCTGCTTGGGCTCAAATATACACATGTGCATGGTGGGGGAAAGCGTGTGAAGGCACAACAATTCTTGATGATTTAACTGTAGGGGAAACGTATATAGTTAAAGTAGGAAATTGTACATTCAATATTCCTGTTACTGGAGAAGATTGTGATGGAGGAACGAATCCAGTTGACCCAGTTGACCCAGTTGATCCGATTGATCCGATTGATCCAGTTGACCCGATTGACCCAGTTGATCCGATTGACCCAGTTGATCCAATAGACCCAGTAACTCCATCAGGTTGTGAGGTACTTGAAACTTGTGGAGATGTGACA
>CAKZUM010000476.1 GCA_937921525.1 uncultured Saprospiraceae bacterium | reverse complement strand
CTGCGTTCAATTTTTTAATTGGCGACAGCCAATCTTGAATGTAACAGAAAAATGCTACTAAAAAAAATAGATAAATACATTATAGGAAAATATTTAAAAACCTTCTTTTTTACGGTGCTACTCTTCACAATGATTTCTTTTATCATTGATCTGAGTACACAGATGGAAAGCTTTTTAGAAGAAGCCTGTACGATAGAAGAAATTGTATACGACTATTACCTACCTTTTATTCCTTGGATTAATGGACTCCTCTTTCCTCTATATGCCTTGATCTCCGTTATCTTTTTCACTTCTCGAATGGCTTATGATTCTGAGATTATTTCTATTTTAAATGCGGGTGTTAGTTTTCGGCGAATGATGCGGCCTTATTTTATTGGAGCTTGCATCATTGGAGGGTTGCATCTATTTGCCAATCACTATTTAATTCCTCTAGGCAATAAGTCGAAGGTGAATTTTGAGCATACCTATTTATATAAAGGCGAAGACAAAGGTAGAACTAGAGACGTACACTTAGTCTTAAATAGAGATACCGCAAATAATTCTATTACAAAAGCCTATGTTAAAACCTACGCTCGAATAGACACCTCTGTCCGTAATTTAATACTAGAACGTTTTGTAGATACTCGATTAGTCTATCGCTTAAAAGCGAGTCGAGCAGAATGGATTAAACCTCCAAATCATTGGAAGCTACGAGACTATGAAATCCGCACTTTTGATGGTGAACAAGAAACGATGACTTTTGGAAATCACCAGCATATTGATACAACGCTCAATATGTTTCACGATGATTTTGTACTCTATGAAAATGATAAATTAACGATGACGACCCCAGAGTTACAACGAGCGATTAATCGAGAAAAAGCTAGAGGTGTGAAAACGACTAAAGGTTTTTTATTGGAAATTCAAAGACGTTCTGCGGAGCCATTTACTGTTCTTATTGTTACGCTTATTGGTATGGCGATTGCGGCTAGGAAAGTTCGAGGTGGGCTTGGTTTACATTTAGCATTGGGGGTTGCATTGGGAGCGGCTTATGTTTTTTTATCTCGTTTCTCTACTACTTTTGCGACGAACCAAACTTTGGCACCTGAGTTAGCGGTTTGGATTCCTAATATATTGTTTACATTTATTTTGATCTACTTGATCTCTAAAGCACAGAAGTAGATTAATGGAGAATGAAAAATGGAGAATTGAGAATTTACCAGATGTTGACAACCTGACTTGATAGAAAGGCTTCAACGTCTCGTGAATTCTCAATTCTCCATTCTCAATTAATCAAGAATCACCTTCTTCATAGCCACCCCACTAACCGTACGAACCTCCACAAAGTAAAAACCACCAGCCAAGTCTGCTACATTAAAAGGAATCGTTTGTGGCGTATTACCTAATTGGATAGCCTTTTGGACAACCTGTTGACCATTCATATTAAATAGGCTAATCGTACTAGCTTCGGATTGTTCACTCACCAAACTAATATTCAAATAATCACCTGCTGGATTAGGGAATACTTGGAAAGATAAACCTTTGTCTTCTAAGTTATCAACCGCCGTGTTAAGTTGTGCTACTTCTACTACCGTACCACCATCTGTTGCAAAAGCACAGGCATTATCTCCTTGCTCAGTCGTCACACATGCTTCCGTCTGATACGCTAATAAGTCCATATATTCTACATCATCAATAAACCAACCTTGATAACTATCATCAAAAGGAGGTCTAGTTAAATTTGGTGAACCATATCTGAAACGGACTAAAACAGTCTCTCCTTTAAAGGTTCTCAAGTCAACATAAGACGCTTTGAATCCTTCATTTTGACCCCAGAATCCTTCTCTGCCAGGATTAGCAAAAGTAGTATAGGCAATTGGTCCAGTATATCCATTTCTAATGAAGTAAGGCGCTAGATCAATCCATGTTGTACCACCATTTGTAGATAATTCAACGACACCTGCATCCATGCCTGGTTCCATATCATATTGGTGGAAAAAACGTAATGCAGGAAAATTGCCACTAAGCGTAATTTCTTCATCTAATTGTAACACGTGGTCACTATCATCCTCATCATCTGGAACGTTCCAAGCAAAATCTCCTGAATTGGAGGTGGCGTCTTGCAATTCCCAGATGTCTGTCCCTTTTAGATTGTCAACTAACCAGAATTCTATACCCTCTTCTCCTCCGTCTTTGAATTGACTAATGGAGTTTTTTGTTGGGTCAGAGGTAATTGTATAATTGATTGTGACAGATGCACCACTAGCTAAAGCGACTACATCAAATCCTAATGTATTACCCTGTATGTTCGGTGGCGGAGAGGCAGAACTACTAACTAAATTAGCTCCTTCAGGTAGTATATCTGTAATAGTTAAATTACTAACTGCTTCTGCTTTATGGTTGGTAATAGTGATAGCTACTTCCATTTCTTCTCCTGCATTGATAACAGGTGTACTTGTTTTTTCAATTTTTACTGTTTGAATACAAGATGGAGCTACATCAAATCCTTCTACAATATCATTTCTAGTTCTTTCAGAGCCTTGATCTGCACTAAATCCTAAACCTCTTCTAGCAAAGACTTCCCAAATTAGACATTGGTTGGCACCGTCATAATTAGCAACATCAGCCGCTAAGATAGCATCTCGACCATCAACAAATCCAGGATTACAGGATTGTAATTTCATGCCATCCATCACTAATTGAATCGCCATATTATTACCGCCTGTACCATTGTACAGATCAGCATCCCAACCGTATTTGTCAGACATAGCCCAATATAAATCCCAGAGCATAGCCCCCCAAACTTCTCCTAGTGGATGTGGAGCAGTTGTTGCTAGAATGTCTCTATAGGTTTTAGGATAAATAGATAAATCTGTTGAATAAGGAAAACTTCTGATTCCTA
>CAKZUM010000475.1 GCA_937921525.1 uncultured Saprospiraceae bacterium | reverse complement strand
CCTGCTGGACCTTTAAGACCTCTTTCACCCTGTGGACCTGCTGGGCCTGCTGGACCTGCCACACCTGCTGGACCCGCTGGGCCTGTTGCACCTCGCGCACCTGATGCACCATTTGCACCATTCGCACCGTCAGCACCTGCTGGACCTGCATCCCCTTGAGGACCTTTTGGGCCTCTACCACCACCTAAACATTCCCAAGAAGGAATACTAGGAATACCATTGTTAACTTGTAAACATTCCTCATCGGTATTATATATAATAGCACCTGTGAGTGGAGATGGAATACCATCTCTTTTAGCTGTAGTCATTCTTGGAGGCACAAAAGCTTTGCTCATACTTTCTAGTTCTAAGATAGAACCTTCAGACATTGCCTCTGTAGAGCCCATATCAGATATAATCATCTGTGCTTGAACACTAACAGAAAAGAATAACAGCATTGAAGAAGCAAGAAGCAAGGAAATGGTTTTCGATTTTGTTTGTCGAATTACCAATGTTCCTGCAATTGCTATTACTGCAAATAGTAGAATCACATTCATTGAAAATAATTTTAGTTTAAATAAGCCAAGTAATAAATTTAATTTTTTATATGGATAGATCTTTTTCTTAAATCAGGTTATTAGTAAAAGATGAGTGTAGTGTTAGTAGTAGCCAAAGGCATGAGCTAATTATCTATTCTCCATTATTGTTATAGCAAGATGTTATCCAATGAAAAAGAGCATAATTCATCTAATTAACATTACAAGTGAATATATTTTAGCTTGTATCTAGGTTATTAAGTTCTAAATCCAAGTCAAACTTTATGAAATTAGGTTGATATTGGATTAGAATTATTGTCTAAAATAGAAGTGAGTTTAACTGTAGGGACATAGCAATACCACAGAAAAATTACCTTTTCTATTGTTATTACTTAAAACAGTTTTTTTGTAGGATATAAAATAGCTACTGAGAAGCCTTTAGGAAAGGCTTTATTTAATCAGTTTTGGGAGGTATTTCAGATAAATATACTAGAAAAGAATTTATATGAAATATAAGTGCAATCTACATATTTTACATGAAAGAATAAAGTATATCAAAGTTTTTTTCAAAAAAAACAGAAAAATAATTATCGCTTTTCTTGCTGTTTTATTTTTTCAAAATCATCCTTCTATCTACCAGCATATTACACATATATAATAATTATAAAATCATAGTGTATAATGTTATACTTTTTCTAAAAAGCTGTCCAATTACTCTTTTCAAGGATTTCTTTAAGTAACGAGGAGATAATAAATGTACGTTCTTGGGTAGCTTATTTTTTTCTTAGTTTTCTCTTGAAAGCGGGAGTATTGTTGATACTATGACTGATCCTGCCTGCGTGCCTTGGCAGGCAGGTTCAAGAGGAAAATAAGATGAATGAGCGACCCCGTAGGGTGAATGTCTTAAGACATTCAAGCAAATGAACCGCAAAGCGGACGGGCTGGCAAAGAAGCAGCCAAGAGTGTATAGTTATTATTTCGTCGTTACTAAGCTAGACACTAGACATTTCAGTCTTAAAAAAAGGGATGACAAAACCGTAGTTCGCTACTATAAGACGATTTTATTATTAAGTGGTAACTAAAGTAAGATTATGGATAATTTTTAAAAGAAATTTAAAAAAAATAGCGTCACAAATCTAATATCTTAATTTAAGGAAAGGTATTTGTATTTTCTAACTTTAAATAAAGCTCAAATACATTTAAGATTTAATACAAGTTAACAAAAACCTTATTTAATAGGTATATCTTTTTGCTTTTCAGTTTTATTTGCATATAAATATAAAAAATTATAAATTTTTATATTTGTTTAGAAAAAGATTAATTTCTTTTAAATTTTAATTTTGTGACATATATACTACATTTAATTCATTTTTAATGATAAATTTATCACCACAAAATTAACATTTACTTTAACTCCTAATTTCCATATTATCCTCAGTATATGAAGAATTTGATCGAAATCTCTAAGATAGTCACTAAGAAGAAGGTCCGAAAAATAGAAATCTTCGACGATCATTCCCTTAAACACAAGAACAGTAAGTTTAATGAATTTTATGAAGCACTCTTAGCTAACAAATTCAAAAACGATAGAGACGCCGCTAATTTTTTGTACTCGTGTAGCCCTACAGATGATAAGTATCGACAATTAAAATCTCGTTTTAGAAAAAGATTATTAAATACCCTGTTTTTTCTAGATGTTAACCTACCATCTACTTCTTCCTATGAACGGGCGTATTTTTCTTGTAACAAAGATTGGACGCTTGTAAAAATTCTGATCTCCAACAATGCCACGCATACAGCTTCCGCTTTGGCTCGTCAAATTTTGACTACTGCCCTTAAATATAAGTTTGCAGATGTAATCGTCAATTGTTCAAGAATATTAAGACGATATTCGGCAAATGAAGGGGATGAAAAAAATTATGAAGAATATGACCAGCATATCAAGCAATTTCAAAATGTTTTAGATGCTGAAATTCGATCAGAAGAATTATATCAGCGGGTGATTATGAACTATTATAAGCCCCCTACTAAGAATCAAGATTTAAGAGAACGGATAGATACTTACTGTGACGCCTTAGTTGGTTTATCGGAGGTATATGATTCTCCAGTGGTTATTTATAATATGTATCTAGTTTGGGCTTTTCGATATGAAATGCTTCATGACTATCAAGCCATGTTAGAGGTTTGTAATAAAGCAGAAGAGTATATAGAAAAAAATCCTATTTTCTATCAGATGGAAAAATTGGCAACTTTTCAATTGAAGAAAATGTCTGCCTATCTCCATTTAAGAGATTATAAAAATGGTAAGGTGAATGCAGAGAAATGTCTAAAATCTTTTCCTGCAGGGAGTGAAATCTGGTTTACCTTCATGGAGTATTACCTGTTATTGGCGATCCATACAGATAATTTCTTGAACGCCTTAGCTATTTATAATAGGGCAACTAGTAATACAAAATACAAAAAACTAACTGGGCTCGAAAGAGAAAAGTGGAATATCTACAACGTATACCTTAACTACATTGTAGAAAGTCAGAATACGGATAATGCAATTATGCAATCTCAAAAGAAGAATACATTCCGTTTATCTCGTTTCTTGAATGATCCTCTTTTATTCCCAAAAGACCAGCGGATATTTACTGTGCTTTTAGTCATTGCTCAGATTTTATTCTTCATAGAAAAGAAAGGATATAATGCGGTGGGCGAAAGAATTGAGCGATTAAAGAACTATGCAAATCGTCAGCTGAAAAAAGAAGTTTACTATAGAGTAATCCAATTTATTCGATTGTTACAGCAATTAGAAAAAGCAGATTATAAAGTTGAAAATTTATCTAATGTAGATAAGTATTATGATCGTCTGGTAGAAACTTCTTTCGCATATAGAGGATTAATTTCTGAATTAGAGGTGATTCCTTATGAAAAATTGTGGAACTATATATTGAAGCGTTTGCAATAAAAATAAATTTAGCTAAAAAAATGGTTGTAACAATGAACGTTACAACCATTTTTTTTTAGCTACATTTACGAAAAACCATCCTTTTATTCGACACAATAATATGAGCTTATCTACTTATCAACAACTACAACACATTCCTGGTGACAAAGGACTTCCTTTCATTGGAACCTTCATTCCCTTTGTTAGAAATGCAACTGCCTTCTATACGAATCAAAGAAAAAAGCACGGAGATGTATTCGTAAGCAATTCCTTATTCGGAGCGAGTGTGGTATTATGTGGTCCTGCCGCCAATAAATTTTTATTAGTAGATCAAGCAAAATTTACAACGAACAAAGAGGCATGGGAAGTTTCTCTATCTGATCTATTTCCAAATGGCTTGATGTTGATGGATGGTGCCCAGCATAAATACCATCGCAGTATTATGTTAGATGCTTTTAAGAAAGCACCTATGCAGGGATACCTTGATATGATGCCTGAGTTAGTAGATTCTTTATTATCCCCTCTAAAAGAAAAATCTAAATTATTGTTTTTCCCTTTTTTTAAACAAGTTACTTTAAAGATTGCAGGGAACGTGTTTTTTGGGATTCCACTCACAGAAGACTTAGGTGAAGTAAACAAAGCAGTAACAGATATTGTAAATGCTTCCTTGGCTATTCCTGTGAATCTACCGTTTTCTAAATATGGAAAAGGCATTAAGGGGCGGCAGTTTCTTATAAACTATTTTAAGTCAATAATAGGAGATCGCAGAACTAACCCAGGAAAAGATTTATTTAGCAAACTATGTCAAGCAAAAAATGAAGAAGGGGCACAGTTCACAGACCAAGAGATAATCGACCATCTGATTTTTATACTAATGGCTTCGCATGATACAACTGCCATTACGCTAACGTTAATGAGTTATTTTTTAGCAAAACATCCACAATGGCAGGATAAGGTTCGAGAAGAAATCAATACTGTTAATCTTCAAACGCCTTTTCAAGTAAAGGATTTGAGGCAGTTAGAAAAGTTGGGACTGGTGATGAAGGAAACACTCCGACTACACCCGCCTTTAATTATGGTAGCTAGAAAATTAGAGAAAGAGATGGAGGTCGATGGAATAATCATTCCTAAAAACACAGCAGTAAATGCCGTCTTTCAAATGACCCATATAGATAAAGATACTTGGACAAATCCAATGGCATTTGATCCTGAACGATTTAATAAAGAACGAAAAGAGCAAACAAAATGCCCTTTTTCGTATGCGCCTTTTGGGGCTGGGCCACACCATTGTATTGGCTATGGGTTTGCGGAAATGTCTGTCAAGGTGGTAATGATGGAATTGCTAAAGCAATATAAATTATCTGTGCCTGAAGGGTATGAATGTGACGTTCGAGATGTGCCTTTGAAGCAACCCAAGGATGATCTTCCTATGTTTATTAAGCCTATTTGAGTATTGCTGTCAAGTTAAGAGACGGATTCTTGATGGCAGAAACTTGTAAAGTGGCTGTCATCTGGGTTTCAGAGAAAGATGACAGCCATTTTGAAAATTTCTGCCATCATCCCTGAGCTATAATATTTTGATAATCAAAGAGCTGATAGCCTAGAATTGACCCGATTATTTTAGTTTAAAGAAACGGGTTATTCGCCCGCTCAAAGCCAATAGTGGTCGACTGCATATGTCCAGGATAAACCACCACATCATCCCCTAATGGAAAAAATTGAGTCTTAATACTATTAATCAGTGTATCGAAATTGCCTCCTGGCAAATCCGTCCTACCTATACTGCTATGAAACAATACATCTCCAGCAATAATAAATTTATCTTCCTCACAATAGAACGACAAACTAGCTGGTGAGTGACCTGGTGTGAATAGACTTTTCAGTTTTGTATTACCAAATTCAATAATGTCGCCCTCTTCTATGAACTTGGTGATAGGTGGCGATGGCTGCATAGATAAGCCATATTGTACAGCAGCTTTTTCAGACCAAGCCAAAACAGGTGCTTCATCTTTATGGCTTTCTAATGGAAGCTTATATTTTTCTGAGATAAATTTATTCCCAAAAACATGGTCAAGATGACAGTGCGTATTAATCAATCGAACAGGTTTCAATTCGTTAGACTCGATATAACTAACTAATTCCGCCTCTTCTTGAGCATTAGAGCAGCCCGGATCAAAAATGATGCATTCCTTCGTCTCATCATATACGAGATACATATTTTCTTGAAATGCATTAAATGTAAAAGTCACAACCTTTGCCATGTGTTAATTGTTTGATTCTTTGAAAAATCTAGTGTTCAAAGAATAAATTATTTTTATCTACAAAAATACGTTTTGGAAAGCCAATATCAATACTTTGACGCTAGGTCTTTTCTAAAACAAGACAATACTACTACTTACATTAAATGATCGCTGCTATTGACCCTGAAGTTATTTGTTTTTATTAAAAAAATACTTGATCTTTAGGGAAGCACGCGTTGTTAAATAGGTATTTTCAACAGCAAGAAATTCTCCTTATGCGATATACTACCCTTATAGTTTGTTTTCTATTATCTGTTTCCCATTTAGCTGCACAACAAAATCCAGAAGTTTTATTTGGTAAAAATCGAGTTCAATTCCACCAAGATTATGATGAGTGGATGATGTATGAAAGCCCTAATTTCATTACCTATTGGTATGGACAGGGAAGATATATTGGACAAGCAGCAGTACAATTAGCTGAGTATGATTTTAGTGAGGTTCAAAACATTTTAGAGCATCGCCTCAATACGAAGATTGAAATTATTATTTATGCAGACATAACAGATTTAAAACAAAGTAATATCGGTAGTGAAGATGCTTTTGAAAACACAACTGGACAGACTAAAATTGTCGGCAACAAGATATTCATCCATTTTGATGGAAATCACAATCACCTACGCAGAGATATAAGAGAAGGAATCGCTTCTGTGTATTTGAATGCAATGCTCTTTGGTTCTAATCTTCAGGAGATTGTTCAGAATGCTGTTTTACTAAATTTACCAAATTGGTTTAAGCAAGGTTTAGTTTCTTTTATTGGAGAAGCATGGAGTACAGAAAAAGATAATCAACTACGAGATATTTTATTAAATGAAAAGTATGAAAAATTTGAGGAGTTAGTAGAGGATTATCCAGAATTAGTGGGGCATGCCGTATGGCATTATATTAGTCAAAACTATGGTCAATCGACCGTTTCCAATCTACTATATCTTACCAGAATTAATAGAAGTATAGAGAGTGGTTTTTTATATGTTTTGGGTACTTCTTATGAAAACACGATACAAAATTGGCAGGACTACTATCTAAAACGATACAAGCAAGAAACGCAGTCTATGCAAGCTTTGGATGCAAACAAAGTAGTGCCTATAAAGAATAAACATAATGCTCCTTTAACACAATTGCAAATAAGTCCTAATGGACAATATATTGCCTATGCCATTAATGAAATTGGAAAGTATTCGATTTATATCCAAGATCTTCGATCGAATGAAAGAACGCTTGTAAAAAAGGGGGGCTTTAGGAATCAATTTCAGGCAACGGATTATAGCTATCCCTTTATATCTTGGAACCCTAGCGGCTTCGAGTTAGCCTATATTTATGAGCAACGAGATGTGATCTATTTATCCAAATATGATCTAAATACTAAAGAAACGCTGACCGAAGAATTAGACACCAAGATTCAACGAGTCTATAGTATGGACTATGTCAACAATGTGGATATGGTTTTGACAGGTGCTATGAGTGGGTATTCAGAGTTATTATATTATCGGTCTAATGTCAGAGCTACCCAAAAAATAACAAACGATTTTTATGATGATCTAGATGCCGTCTATGTAGAAGTAGGAAATCAAAAAGGAATTTTATTCGCATCTAATAGACAAGATTCTACAATCGCTAATGCCAAACTAGATACCATACTACCCATCAATACCTTCGATATTTTTTACTATGATCTAGAGAATAAATCAAGAGAATTGGTTCGTGTTACAAATACTCCATTTGCCAATGAACGCCAGCCGATGGCGATAGATACGACTCACTTTTCTTTTCTCTCAGATGAATCAGGCATTTACAATAGACAGTATGGATATTTAGAAGATTACACGGCCTACCTAGAACAAGTAGTCGTCTTGAAGGATGGAGGAGAAGAGTTGATCGTACATATAGACTCCGCAATAACTAGTCTGGATACCGCTGTGATTGCTCAAATAGACACGACCTTCATCCGGCCTGTTATTAAAAAAAGAGCGATCAACCATTTTGCCTCTAATAAAAACAGAAATATACTAAGTCAACATAAAGCTAGAAAATCTGATAAGCTAGTAGAAGTATTTTATCAGGATGCTACTTACCAAGTACAGGTACAAACGGTTGATCCAAGTATACAAACTACACCAACATTAACTGGTTATAGAAATAAAGAATTGTCAAACCAACTTTCGAGTACATCAAAGAAAGAAATTGAAGCAACTAATCCAGAGACAGATATTCTAATTGAAATTAATCAAGTTGAAGCCCCTGCCCAAAATCAAACTCCTGTAACAGAAGATCAGCCGAAGCAGGAAGCATCAGAAGGAGGCTATTTATTTGAGACGGAATTTGAGTCTTCTGAAACAGAAACAGTAAATGAGTCAATTAAAGAAATAGTACTCGATACCGTTCCTGCAACAGCAGAAGACCCTTATTTATTCCAAACTGAATTTGACGAAGTAGAACCAAGAGTCGGAAGTACTAATGAACCTCAACGAGGAACGAATCGCTCTGATAAGCCTTCGACAGCTACTACCTCAACTGCTAGTACAACTACTGCTGATGCAACGAGTAATCAAAAGCCCATACATCGGTTTAGGTCTTCTAGAATAGTTCCTTATAAGATCAAATTCCGTACAGACTATGTAACCATGAACTTAGATAATAGTCGATTGTACGAAGGTCTGGAAAGTCCAGCAGCTAATCCAGATGGTTTTCAAACACCTGTTCCTGGTATTTTATTAAAAACCAGTTTTAAAGATTTATTTGAAGATTATGAATTTGAAATGGGTGCTCGATTCCCTACCACTTTTAATGGAGACGAATATTTTCTGACTTTTAAAGACAAGAAAAAACGACTAGATAAAACATACACAGCCTATAGGAGGACTCGAAGGTTTACTCCTAGTAGCAACTTATTTCCACCAGAGAAAACGAGAGAAGTTGTTTTATTAGGTCAGGCACAGGTAAGTTATCCATTAGATATTTTTAGAAGTATAAAAGGAACTATTAATGTTAGAAGTGATAAATTAATTCAACTATCTACAGATGCCCAAGCATTAGGTGTACCAACCACAACTCGGCAACAAGCAGGAGTTAGATTAGAATATGTTTTTGACAACACTTTAGATGTTGCTATTAATATTAAAAATGGAACTCGGTATAAAATTTTTGGCGAAGCCATCAAGCGATTTGATTTAGATGCATTCAATGGATTTAATGCGAGTGCGAGAAAAGGAATGATGGGAATTGTAGGCTTGGATGCGCGTCATTATCAGCGAATAGCAAAGCATAGCGTTGTGGCATTACGTCTAGCAGGTTCTACTTCCTTTGGTGCTGAAAAAATATTGTATTACTTAGGGGGAGTGGATAATTGGTTATTGCCAAGTTTTGATGATGGTATCCCAAATCCTGAACCTACTGGAGAGGAGTTTGTTTTCCAAGGACTTGCTTATAATATGAGAGGATTTAAACAAAATATTAGAAATGGTAATTCTTACGCATTATTTAATGCAGAAGTAAGAGTCCCCATCTTTCGATACTTTAGTAGAACGACTCCTAGATCTGCTTTTTTAAGAAACTTCCAAGTGGTTGGCTTTTTTGATGTTGGAACGGCATGGCAAGGTATCTCTCCTTTTGAAAGAGACAATCCTATTAATACTGTTACAATTGAGAATCCTAATAATCCTGTAAGTGTTAAAGTAAATTTCTTTAGAGATCCTATTGTGGCAGGATATGGCGCAGGGGTTAGAGCAATGCTTTTTGGGTATTTCCTACGATTGGATTATGCTTGGGGTATAGAGACTAGAGTGGTGCAAGATCCAATTTTATATTTGTCTATGGGGATGGATTTTTAGACAATAATTTTTCTTTACAAAAGAACATGGGATTTAAGTCAACCATCATCAGACCAGTTGCCAAACACATTGCAAAAGGAATTAAGCGTTGGTCTGCTAATGCAGTAGTTGCACAAGAACAAGTATTGAAAACATTAATCAAAGGGGGGCTGCAAACGCAATTTGGAAAAGATCACCAATTCGAAAAAATCAACTCTTATCAAACGTTCAAAGAACAAGTTCCTTTAAGAGATTATGAAGGATTTCGCCCTTACATAGATCAGATCAAAGCAGGTCAATCGAACGTTCTTTGGAAAGGAAAACCTAAGTATTTTGCCAAAACTTCAGGTACTACCTCTGGTGTAAAATATATTCCCTTAACAAAGGAGAGTATGCCCAATCATTTTGGAACTGCTAGGAATGCTTTGTTTAATTATTATGCACAGACGGGGAAAGGAAAATGGTTAGACGGCAAAATGATTTTCTTATCGGGTAGCCCAGAATTAGGAGATACTAATGGAATTCCTACTGGAAGATTATCAGGCATCGTCAATCATGAAGTACCGAGTTGGTTAAGGACGAATCAGCTACCTAGCTACACCACCAACTGTATAGAAGAATGGGAGGAAAAATTAGATCGAATAGTAGAAGAAACCTATAATCAAGATATGCGCCTGATTAGTGGAATTCCACCATGGGTGCAGATGTATTATGAACGTTTATTAGAAAAAACAGGGAAGCAATATATTAAAGATATTTTTCCAAATTTTTCTGTATTCGTATATGGAGGCGTCAATTTTGAACCCTACCGCGCCAGTCTAGAAGCATTAGTAGGTAAGCGAATAGATACCATAGAAACCTATCCTGCCTCTGAAGGATTTTTTGCGTTTCAAGATGACCCTACTCAAAAAGGATTGTTGTTAAATGTGGCTTCTGGTATCTTTTATGAATTCGTTCCTGCCGAAGAAATTTTCAATGAGCAGCCTACACGTCTATCTTTAAAAGATGTGGAACTAGGTGTCAACTATGCCATCATTATTAATAACAATGCTGGTTTGTGGGGATATAATATCGGAGACACTATTCAGTTTATTTCCAAAGATCCATATCGCATTATTGTCTCTGGAAGAATCAAGCATTTTATATCTGCATTCGGAGAACATGTCATTGGTAAAGAGGTAGAATCTGCTCTACTAAACGCAGCTAATCAACAAGGAATAAAGGTCGTAGAATTTACAGTCGCCCCTAATATTACACCTCTAGAAGGTGGCTTGCCTTACCATGAATGGTTTATCGAATTTGAGGAAACGCCAAGCGACTTAGAGCAGTTTGCTACTGCTATTGATACAGAAATGGTGCAGCAAAATATTTACTATGAAGATTTGATTGTAGGTAATATTTTGAGGCCTTTGAAAATTACGCCTGTTCGAAAGGATACTTTTCGAGATTATATGAAATCTCAGGGGAAGTTGGGTGGGCAGAATAAGGTGCCTCGGTTGTCTAATGATCGGAAAATTGCAGGTCAATTGATTAACTTACAATAGATTATATTTTTACCACATAGATACATAGCCCAAAAACTATGTGGACTATGTACCTATGTGGTAAAAATCAACATCATGTAAGTATTACACTAGATGATTAAAAACATCTAAGATTGTAGATGTAGATATAGAAATCCTGTCATCGCTTTATAGAATTCGAATTTATTTTCTTCATTTTGAAAGCCGTGGCCTTCATCATATTTGACCATGTAGGGAACTTCTATTCCTCTCGCTCTGAGAGATTTCACAATCTGATCTGCTTCGTCTATATTTACTCTTGGATCGTTTGCTCCTTGTACAACGAATAATGGGACTTTGATTTTGTCCGTATGTAAGGCAGGAGAATTAGCGGTCATTCGTTCTTTATCTTTTTCAGGATGCCCGACCATTTCTTGTAACATATCTAGATATGGTTTCCAATAAGGAGGAATCGTTTGCATGAATGTGAATAAATTTGAGACTCCTACATAATCAATGGCGCAAGCATATAAATCAGGGGTGAAAGTAATACCTGCTAATGTAGCATAGCCACCATAACTTCCACCATATATTGCCAATTTCACAGGGTCTGCTAATTCTCTTTCCATCACTAACCAATCTACCCCATCCGTAATATCATTCTGCATACTTTGTCCCCATTCTCCAAAACTGCTTTCCCAAAATTTTCGACCATAGCCCGTACTTCCTCTAAAATTCACCTGTAATACAGCATATCCTCTATTCGCTAATAACTGCACCTCTGGGTGATAGCCCCAATCATCTCTATGCCAAGGGCCTCCATGCGGCAAAACAACAGTGGGCAATGGCAGTTTGCTAATATTATTTGGTAAAGTCAAATATCCATGAATAGTCACGCCGTCTCTAGCGGTATATTTAATAGGCTTCATCGCAGCCATATCTTCTTCCTTTAACCAAGGACTTACTTCTACTATTTTCTTGAGCTTTTTCTTCTTTTGATCATAAAAAAAATACGCCCCTAAAGATCGGTCGCTATATGT
>CAKZUM010000474.1 GCA_937921525.1 uncultured Saprospiraceae bacterium | reverse complement strand
TACTTCTATTATCCTAGGACAAAAAACAAAAATGGACATCAACTGCGACATGGGCGAAAGCTATGGTCACTTCAAAGTGGGCAATGATGATGCGATCTTTCCATATATCGACTCTTGTAATATTGCTTGTGGATTTCATGGAGGCGACCCACTGCACATAGAAACCACTATCAAAAAAGCAATTGCACATCAGGTACGCATAGGCGCCCATCCTGCCTATCCCGATTTAGCAGGATTTGGTCGACGAAAAATGCAAATACCTGCTAATGAATTAAAAGCCATTTTAAAATATCAAATAGCAGCACTAAAGGGAATGACAGAAAGTTTGGGTGGGCAACTAGCATATGTCAAACCACATGGTGCTTTATACAATACAGCAGCAAGTAGCCGTACAGAAACAGCAATTATTATTGAAGCTATTCGTTCTATTGATCCCCAACTCGCTTTAATGGGATTAGCAGGTAGCATTATGGAAAAGATGGCAAAAGAACAACAGATACCTTTTATAGCAGAAGCTTTTGCGGATAGGCAGTATACCCAAGATGGTCGCTTGCAATCTCGACAAATTGCGGGTGCAGTTATTCACGATCCTCAACAAAGTGCAGCGCAAGTCTTGTCTATTGTTCAAAAACAGCAAGTGATTAGTGCTAGTAATACGATTGTTCCTATTGTTGCTCAAAGTGTTTGTATTCATGGGGATAATCCTGCTGCGGTGGAGATATTGAGGGCTATTCGAGCGGTTTTAGGTAAATCATAAATTTTACATCATACATCATATATCTTAAATCCACCTAAACAGATGTATGATTTCTGATTTCTGATTTTAAACATCAGCTGCTACCAATAACATCTATTTTCAAATAAAATTCAAATGACCATTCAACCATACGGAGCAGCAGCAATACTCATTAACTTTGAACAAAAAATTCAAAAAGAAATTAATGCACAAGTCATTGAATTGAACAAAGCCATCCTCGCTGCCCAGTTATCAGGAATTACCTATACCATCCCTACCTATTGTTCGTTGACCATAGGATACGATAGATCTGCATTTTCTTATGAAACTTTATGCTTATTAATTGAAAATATAAAAGCTGCTGCCTTTGCGAAGGAAACTAATAGTAGTATTCCCTTAGAAGATAAACGACTGACTATTCCTGTCTGTTATGACGAAGCGTTTGGCTTAGATATAGCCGCAATGGCTCAAGAAAAAGATTGTACAGTTGAAGAAATTATCCAGCTTCATACAAGCACAGAATACCGAGTATATATGTTGGGCTTTTTACCGGGCTTTGCCTATATGGGTCGCTTACCAGAAGCATTAGCTTGTCCCCGTAGACAAAGTCCAAGAGTACGCATACCTGCAAAATCCGTAGGCTTAGCAGGGTATCAGACAGGGATATATCCATCAGATGCACCTGGTGGTTGGCAGATTATTGGGCAGACCCCTGTTCCTACATTTATGCCAAATCAAGAAGACGCTTTTTTATTTCAAGCAGGCGATCAAGTGCAGTTTCAGGCAATATCGAAAAAGGACTTTTTGATTATTTCAAAAGACATCCATTCTAATCAATTTAATTGGTCTAGTTTATATGTATAATTCCAGTACACTTCATTTTTTAAAAGCAGGACTTTGGACGACCGTTCAAGATCAAGGCAGAATTGGACATCAAGCGTCTGGTGTTCCTGTTAGTGGGGCGATGGATCAAGGTGCTGCGCAATTAGCCAATTGGTTAGTTGGCAATGATAAGAACAATCCCGTAATAGAAATAACTTTATTAGGGCCAAGCATACAAATAAATCAAGCGGTACAAATTGCTATTACGGGTGCTAACTTATCCCCTAAAGTAGACAATGTGCCAATACCTATGTATGAAACTGTAGCTATTGAAAAAGGTGCCATATTAAAGTTTGGTAGAATACAAAATGGTTGCAGAGCGTATCTTGCTGTAGGTGGTCAATGGTTCATTCAAAAATGGTTGGCTAGTGCTAGTGCAGCCACTACGTCTACTGCCAAACTAACCCCTGATAGTTTGATAAAAAAAGATAGTCTATTAACGATCCAAGCTACTCCATTTATTGAAAAAAGAAGCACTCCTGCCCCACCCGATTATGAAAGTGCTATTGTAGTAAAGGTATTGTCTGGCCCAGAATTTAGTCATTTCTCTTCTCAGACCATTGCTCATTTCTTTAGTCAGACCTACACCATTGCCAATGATTCTAATCGAATGGGCTATCGACTATTAGGAAAGGAATTATCTTTTGATTCTAAACAGGAAGTGATTTCTTCTGGGATTGTGTTAGGCACGATACAAATTAGTAATGCTGGGCAGCCGATCCTTTTAATGCGAGATGCACAGACTACGGGTGGCTATCCTAGAATAGCCGTGGTTTTACCAGAGGAACTAGATCGCTTGGCGCAGTTGAAACCTGGGGAGAAGATTCGTTTTTGTTTTGTTGGGTGATCGGAATAATTTAGCACAAAGAGACGGAATTATTTGGTCTACGTTTACGTTTACTAAACTTTCAAAGTTTAGTAAACGTCCCTATTATGAAAGAATCAAACAACAATAAAAACGCTCATAAAAAACTAAGTAGATTCCTTAGTATGTTGCTTAGACATAAACCTGAAGTACTTGGTATCACCCTATCAGAAGAAGGCTGGACAGACACCCAAATACTATTAGACAAAATGAATGCTACTGGTAGAAAAATTGATATAAATATTTTAACCACCATAGTAGAAACCAACGATAAGAAACGCTATGCCTTCAATGCTGACAAATCCCAAATAAGAGCTAATCAAGGACATTCTGTAAAAGTAAATTTAGGCTATCACGAAAAAACGCCCCCGAAGACATTGTTTCATGGAACGGCTCGAAAAAATGTGGATAGTATTTTTAAAATCGGAATAGAAAAAAGAAATCGTCACCAAGTACATTTAAGCAGTACTCAAGAAACAGCCATTAAAGTAGGACAAAGGCATGGAAAGGCAGTAGTCTTAATAGTCCTTTCCGAAGAAATGCACAAAGATGGTTTTAAATTTTACGAATCAGATAATGGGGTTTGGCTAACCGATCATGTTCCGGTGAAGTATTTAACGACGCAAGCATGATTATATCCGCACAAGCTAACGACCACATTCAACTCACCCAACTCACTAAAATCTCCAAAGCCCATTGGGGCTATTCTAGGGAACAAATGGAAAAATGGTCCAAAGAACTCACCATTACACCAGACTACATCGCAAAGCATAAGGTCTACAAATTCCTCCAAAACGAGAACATTATTGGCTATTACTCCCTTATAGTGATAGACCAACAAACTATTGAACTAGATAATCTATTTATTCATCCAAGCGTTATAGGTAAAGGAATTGGTAGCACTTTATTGCAAGATGCTATTAACAGAAGTAAGTTGGAGGGATATAGCGTAATGAAGTTGTATGCCGACCCAAACGTGACAGATTTTTATCTAAAAAAAGGATTTGAAATAATTGGACAGTTTAAAACAAGTATTCCCAATCGGTTTTTGCCGATTATGCAGCGAATATTGTAGTTTTTGATCCAAAACCTTTCATTTGCTTACTACGTATTTATAGATAAATAAATCTCTGTCATCTTTGGCAGGAAATTTTCCTCTTTAATAATTTGATACTCTATCGAAATCTAGTTGTCAACATTTAGGAGACATGTAGGTGGCGATGGCCCGTTTGTTTCAGCGGAGCAATTGAAACAAACTAGAACCTGCCTACCAAGGCACGCAGGCAGGTTTTTGTTTCTTTTTTTTCAATGAAAAAAGAAAAAGGATCTAAAGAGCATCAAAATAGAGCTAAAAGACTATATTTTAGCAGATTAGTATTGACCTTATTTAGGAATGTGTTCTTAAATAACCAATTAAAAAAACCCACTTACTTGGAAAATCTAACCTTTCAATATCCTACTTGGTATTTATTATTATGTCTAGGACTAGGCATTGGCTATGCGCTGATTGTCTACCTACGAGACAAAACCTTTCTAGAAGAAGCTAGTTGGCTCAAATGGATTATGGCAATCTTGCGAACCCTAGCTGTCAGTCTATTAGCTGCCCTATTACTATCTCCGCTGATTAAAAGTTTGATGACCGATACTAAAAAGCCGATTGTGGTCTTGGCACAAGATCAATCGGAATCGGTCATGTCGGATATGTCAGAGGAAGAATTGCAGACCTATAAGACCAACTATGCCAATCTAAAAACGACTTTATCAGAAAACTATGACCTAAAGGAATATGCTTTTGGCAATGAGGTACGAGAAGGGGTAGATTTCGCATTTACCGATAAGGTCAGTAATATGTCGGAGGTTTTGAAGTCCATGTATGATTTGTATAGCAATCAAAATTTGGGGGCTATTGTAATGGCTTCTGATGGTATTTATAATGAAGGTAGCAATCCTGTATATGCTAGTACGCGCTTAGGCGCACCTATATATACGGTCGCATTGGGCGATACGACCCCTCAAAAGGATGTTTTAATCAAGCGAATTTTTCATAATAAGATTGCTTATTTAGGCGACAAATTTAGTATACAAGTAGATGTATCTGCACAAAATAGTGCTGGCGAGGCTACGAATATGACGATTTCTAAGGTGGTCAATGGAAAAAGTAAAAGGCTACAAAATGTACCAATCAGCATTAAGAAAAATGATTTCTTTAAAACCCAAGAGATTATTTTAGAAGCAGATCAAGCAGGAGTTCAGCGATTCAAAATAGCCCTCAACAAGGTAGCAGGA
>CAKZUM010000473.1 GCA_937921525.1 uncultured Saprospiraceae bacterium | reverse complement strand
CAGCAACTTCCCGTTGCTGGACAAATTAAGGCGGTTTGCATGAAAATTTATCCAGCAACGGGAAGTTGCGGGATAAAGCTACAGCTAAAAAAGAACAGCTTTTTTTTGAAAAACATTCTTATAATCAATTGATTACTAATGTATTAAGCTGATCTACACAATTCAATCATTAACTTATGTATATACCATAGCGTGCCTTGGCAGGCAGGTTTAAACGAAATATATCCCCCGCCCGCCTGACGGCAGTCGGGCTGGTCTGCTCTCTATTCTAAAAAAACTTTAAGTTATAATTAATAGCGATTTAATTGTTTTTTAGAAGAAATTTTTCATATATTATATTTAAATCTCTAAACAAAAGACCATTTTAACATAAAAAAGAAAACAAATATATTTTAATTCGTTTAATATAATTAGACAAATTAACTCTCCCCCTGCCCCCTAAGGAAGAAAATCCGCATTTTAAGTGGATATTTTTAGTCATTACAAACGTTTATTTGTCTTCCACCCCTTACATTTTTATCTGACGAGAAAACTTACAAGTAAGAGAAATTCACTAGAAAGTAAGAACATATAACAATGTAATATAGAGTCAATCCTATGCCTGACTCACACATTTAGTAAATAGGAACAAATTAATCTCATGACAACAACTTATCCAAGGTACTTGAGTATTTTAGTCAGTCTCTGCCTGTATTCCTCTATTACGGGGCAATCCACAAATACACCTATATCTACCCCTAACTCGTGGGCGGATAGTGTATTAACAACCATGTCAATTGATGTGAAGTTGGGGCAGCTTTTTATTCTAAAAACTAATGTAAGTGATGCCCAAAGGTTGGACAGTATAACTAAAGCTATTCAACCTGGTGGACTACTAATTGAAGGAACTTCTCTGTATAAATATGTTACTGGAAAAAACGCTGTACAAAAAAATAGCCCTCTTCCTTTACTAAATTTATCCAATCAATGTGTTTCTATCAACAATCAGTTGACTGATCTTGAAAATCTACCTTCCCCTGCTGGCATGAGCAGTATTGATGATGAACTTTTAAAAGCTTCCTTATTTAGGACACTTTTAGAAGATCAAAAAACACTAGACATCAATTGCAGTCTAGCTCCAAATATTACGATACACCACAAAGGAGAAAAGGTATACTCTAGTTTAGCTAATGAACAAGAATTTAGCACCGTTTTCAATAGAACAAACGATCAAATTGCACAATTAGAAAAGCGACAGATCTTATCCGTATTAAGAGGATTTAGCTTACCTAATCCTAACCATCCTACTACGAATAAAAAGGAATATACTTTTGCTTATAAAGCGTTCATGGAAGCTGGTCTAACTGGTGTCTACATAGAAGCTGCTAATTTTCAAGCAAACAAGAATGAAGTGAAATTGCCTAATTTTTTTAAAAACCATCTTCAAGAAAAATATAACTTTGATGGCTTAATAATAGGGGAAGTGACTCAACAAGTTTCGTTGATAGATTTAATCTATGCAGGTTCAGATGTTTATATTATTAACGAACAAGATATTTCCTCTTCTGTCAAACAATTAAAAAGCTTAATTAATAAAGGACAAATTGATATTAAGGAAATAGACCAGCAGGTAAAACGCTTATTAGTTGCTAAAGCGAATCATAACCTCCATACAACCGCATCCGAAAAACTAACTTATAATAAGGTAGAAAGAAGTATCAGAAAAATCTCTAATGAGAATTTAACGGAACTTTTTGAGCAATCTGTCATATTTGGCAATGATCCTAATGGCATCATTCCACTAGATGCCTCTTATGGTAAAATGAGACGGGTCATACATGTAGGGCAAGAAAAGTTAAAAATATTTCAACGAACGATTTTTGATTATGCGAATTGTAGTTATAAATTACACCAGCCAAGCAAGGCAAATGAAATAGATTCCTTGGATTTTAATAGCCAATCTTCTCTATTTATTATTGCCTTAGACCATGTTGATTTATCAGCAGATCAGCATACTGCTTTTTTACAATCAATAGATACCCTAAATAAATATAATGAGGTAGCCATAGTTAACTTTGGCAATCCTATGAATTTGCAGTTATTCGATCCTACTATTCCTGTTGTTCAATTATTTGATAGAAATAAAATAACGGAGAAGATAGCTGCACAAGTACTCTTTGGTAGTAACAAAGTGGAAGGAACCTTACCGCTTGCCATCTCTAAAGAACTCCCCAGAGGGCATCAAGGAAAAACAACTATCAGTAGACTACTTAGAGTCAACCCCGAAGAAGTAGGTATTGATCCAAATGCCCTATACAAAATTGACGAGATTGTTCAATACGGTATGGATAATAAAGCTATGCCTGGCTGTCAAGTATTGGTAGCAAAAGAAGGAAAGATTATCTATTCAAAAAGTTTTGGGCATCATACCTATAAGAGACAACAAACAGTAGAACGGTCTGACTTATATGATATCGCATCTGTAACAAAAGTAGCCGCTACTACGCTTGCAGTTATGAAATTGAAGGAGCAAGGAATACTCAGTACAACGGCCACCATAGGTAAGCAAATGACTCTACCTAAGTACTCTACCATTAGGAATATTCCAGTAGCTAATCTATTGATTCATCAGTCTGGTTTACAAAGGAATATGCCAATAGGTAAATACATCTCGACCAAAGAAGATACTAGTTGCTCTGGCTATTATTGTAATGAGAAAAATACTACTTACTCTCAGGCGGTATCTAAAGGTTTTTATATGAAGCCTACGACAACAGGCGATATATGGAAAAAAGTAAATCAACTGGACAGACCGAATAAATATAAATACCGATCTTTTTACTACGGAGATGTGAATTTTTATATCCTTCAAAAATTGGTAGAAGAAAAGACAGGTAGTGCCCTAAATGAATACGTCAAGAAAACCTTTTATGATCCATTAGGTTTGAGGTACTGCCTTTTCAATCCATTGACTAGGATACCAGAAACAATGATCGCACCGACACAAGAAAATGATCGTTGGAGAAAAAGTGAATTACGAGGATACGTGCATGACGAGACTGCTGCACTACATGGAGGCGTCGCTGGTAATGCAGGCTTATTTTCCAATGCAGAGGACTTAGCAATTCTTTTTCAAATGTTGTTAAATGGAGGAACTTATGGTGGAAAGCAATATCTAAATCCAGAGACAATTGATTTATTTACAAGTGCAGGCCACGGCAATCATAGAGGATTAGGATTTGATAAGCCTGGAAAAAACTTTACTATTGCTCCTGTTGCTTCTCCTAGTACCTATGGCCATGCTGGTTTTTCAGGTACTTGTGTGTGGGTAGATCCAGATGAAGAATTAGTTTATATTTTCTTAGCCAATAGAATTTATCCAGATCCTAAAAACAGCAGGTTAATGCGTTTAGGCATAAGGAAAAAAATACATGAAGCCATTTATGATGCTATTCAGACGCGAACTCAGGACGAGGTGCTGATGGTTAACTTAAGTGGGGCTGAATAATTTACAAATTAGGCTTGTTTTTTACCACATAGGTACATAGGTCACATAGTATGCTATGTGACCTATGTACCTATGTGGTAAAAATTGAATCTAGTATTCGCTTAGTCCACCAAAGTCAATTTAAACATATTAGTTCTATAGCGTTTAGTGATCGGCATACTTGCCAAATTGACCACCATATCTCCTTCTTCCACCCATTTACTTTCTTTTAGGATATTGACTACATCTTCGATGGTTTCATCAGTTGTTGTAAACTTATCGTAGTAAAAACACTTCACGCCCCAGACCAAATTGAGGGTGTTTAACATAGACAATTTATCAGAGAAAATGAATATTTTGCTATCTGGTCTAAAACTAGACACTTTAAAAGCGGTATATCCAGAAGTGGTCATTCCTAAGATAGCTTTAGCAGACACATCTGATGCCACTTTCGCCGCACTCAAACAAATCGTATCAGAATAGTAGGTTCTTGACTTTTTGGCAGGCTTTGGTCTTCTGCCTTCCATAGAGTAGTGTTTTTCTGTCTCCTCAATAATCTTATTCATCGCTTCCACGACTAAAGTTGGGTGATTACCAACAGAAGTTTCACCACTCAACATGACTGCATCTGTACCATCCAACACCGCATTCGCCACATCCGTAATTTCTGCTCTAGTCGGGGATGGATTGGTAATCATACTATCCATCATTTGAGTAGCCACAATACAGGGTCTAGCTCTTTGGATGCACTTATTAATAATCATTTTTTGGAGCGTAGGCAGTTGTTCCATAGGTACTTCAATACCCAAATCTCCACGTGCCACCATTATTCCGTTAGATTCCTTGATGATCTTATCAATTTTTTCAATGGCTTCCGGCTTCTCTATTTTAGCGATAGTCTTCGCAGGATGCCCCTTAGCTTCTATACGTCTTCGCAAATCCTTCATGTCTTTACCAGATCGAACGAAGGATAAGGCAATCCAGTTAACTGGTTGCGTTAGCATAAAGTCCAAGTCTTTGACATCCTTTTCCGTTAGCGAGGGCAATGATATTTTAGTATTTGGTAGATTAACCCCTTTATTAGAGGACAATACCCCGCCAAATAAAGCTTTTAATCGAACGGTATCAATGCCATTCGTATAATCTACTTCAAAAACTAGTTTGCCATCATCTACTAATACCTTCTCTCCCACTTTTACATCTTGAGCGAATTTCTCATAACTCATGTAAATTCTTTCCTTATTGCCTATACATTCCTCATTTACAAAAGTTAAAATATCTCCTTTCTCAATAGGGAGCGCATTATTCTCAATTTTACCTACCCTCAATTTAGGCCCTTGCAAATCTGCTAGAATGCCAATATGCAGATGATGTTTTTTGTTGATTGCCGTAACATGCTCTATTACCTTTTGATGGTCACTATGAGTTCCATGTGAAAAATTCAACCTAAAGATGTCCACTCCAGCTTTCACTAAATCCAACAACTTATCATAGTCACTACATGCTGGTCCAACAGTAGCAACAATTTTAGTATTTTGATGATTTACAATATCCATTTGATAGTAAGTGTAAAATTTACAATAATTAATTTGTAAAGGTAGCTGATTGGTTTATATTAAGCAACGTTAAAACAGAAGGAAAGTAGTCTCAATAGAGAAAATCAAGACTATCGCAATTGTTAAAACTATACTAAAGTTACAGGCATTTTCATTTATAAATCCTTATCAATTAACCTATTACGCTTTGCAGGGGCAAAAAAAAAGATAAAACCTTTGGTTATGCTACAATGAATGGTTTACTTTGCACTGCATTTTGTAAAAAAAATTGAATAAAAATGGCAAATATTTCAGACAGAGTCACAAAAATCATTGTTGACAAATTAGGCGTTGATGAATCAGAAATTTCAAGTGAGGCAAGCTTCACCAATGATTTAGGCGCGGATTCTTTGGATACTGTTGAATTAATAATGGAATTAGAAAAGGAATTTGATATTTCCATTCCTGATGAAAAAGCAGAAGCAATTGCTACTGTTGGAGATGCAGTTTCTTATATAGAAGGTGCTGTAGGATAATCTTTATCCTATATTCTTCATTTTAAACGAGGCCGCAAATTTCTATATTTAACATTGTTACAGCTTGTTGCCAGCAAACGAATGATTTTGTTTGTTGACAAATAAATCGTAACTTGTCAAAGTAGAATTTTGCGGTCTTTCAAGTTCATAGACTTTACTTGATAAAATATTAACATTAAAAGACACCTGTCTTTCAAGTTTATACATCTTTGTAATGAAAACGGTTCTTATTTAATCGTTTTTTTACATCCTATACTCTCCTAATCAATGAAGCGAGTTGTAGTAACTGGGCTCGGTGCCCTCACCCCTATTGGTAATAATCTAAAAGAATACACAGAAGGACTCAAGAATGGTATTAGTGGAGCGTGTCCTATTACTAAATTTGACACTACCAACTTTAAAACCACTTTTGCTTGCGAATTGAAGGACTTTAAGGTAGAAGACCACTTGGATAGAAGAGCAATGCGTAGAATGGATCTTTTTACGCAATATGGTATGATCATATCTGAAGAAGCGATCAAAGATAGTGGTTTGGATTTGGAGAAAATTGATTTAGATAGAGCTGGTGTTATTTGGGGTTCAGGAATTGGCGGGCTCAATACTCTAGAAGAAAATGTGACAGAACATGCAAGAGGTTCTGGAACACCACGATATAATCCTTTTATGATTCCTAAAATGATTCCGGATATTACACCGGGGCTCATTTCCATAAAATATGGTTTTAGAGGAATTAATTACGCCACAGTATCTGCCTGCGCCTCTGCTTCTCACTCTATTATCAATTCTTTTGATTATATTAGACTCGGAAAAGCAGATATAATCATCGCCGGTGGCTCCGAGGCAGTCATCACGATGACAGGTATGGGTGGTTTCAATGCAATGAAAGCCCTCTCTACTCGAAACGATGATCCTAAAACAGCTTCTCGTCCTTTTGACTTAGATCGAGATGGATTTATCTTAGGAGAAGGGGGCGGAGCTTTAATATTGGAAGAATACGAGCACGCTAAAAAGAGAGGTGCCAAAATATATGCAGAAGTAGCAGGAGGAGGTATGACAGCAGATGCTTATCACATGACCGCCCCTCATCCAGAAGGATTAGGTGCAAGAAATGTAATGAAAGTAGCATTAGCTGATGCTAAAATGAATCCTGAAGACATAAATTACGTAAATGTTCACGGTACCTCTACTAAACTAGGAGATGTTGCAGAGTCCAAGGCTATTCAGAAAGTTTTTGGAGATCATGCTTACCAAATGAATATTAGCTCCACAAAATCAATGACGGGGCATTTATTAGGTGCAGCAGGGGCGGTAGAGGCAATAGCTGGAATAATGGCCATTCAGGAGAGTTTTGTACCACCTACAATTAATCATTTTACAGACGACCCAGATATTGATAATAAATTAAATTTAACGTTTAACGAGGCGCAGTCCAGAAAAGTAAATGCGGTATTAAGTAATACTTTTGGTTTCGGAGGGCATAATGCATCTGTTATTTTTAAGCGATATACGAAGTAGATTTTAAAGATTATCCAGCAATGGATGGTTTAAGTATTCATACTTTATACTGAATACTTAAGCTAGCGAAAACCCTACAAACTACTACTGATTAACAATTCTATCTTTAGTAGTACTGGTAAAAACGTATCGAAGCTTAATCATGTACAAGTGTTTCACCTACCACAACTAAGATTATTTCCTTACCAAAGGACTTTTTTAAGGGAAAGGAATTAAATAATTTGAACCAGAAGGCGCAGTTATTTTTTCTT
>CAKZUM010000472.1 GCA_937921525.1 uncultured Saprospiraceae bacterium | reverse complement strand
CATGGACCAATACAACAGAATCCATTGCATTACCAGCAGGCGAATTACAACTTAGAATCCTTATTCTTGCAGCCCCATTTAATATCAATTGGTTTGAATTTTCTTTCTTAACTAGCACCCATGATATTTTGCCAATTACAGGTTTTCAATTGTTTCCAAATCCTACGGAAGAAGTATTTTTTGTAAAAGGAGATTTAGAATCAACACAAAATATTTCTTTCCAGTTAGTTAATTTATTGGGACAAACCATTCTACAAAAAGACATAGGAACTACACAGCAGATTCAAGAAATGGTTGATTTAAGTGAAATACCCAATGGCAGTTATTTGCTAGTAATTCAATCGGAAACTGGGAAGAGAATTGCTTATAAGGTAATGAAAAATAAGGAGTAAGCTATAGGGATTTCAATGAAAAATGATGAATGAGAAATGGTAAATCCAATTTGAAACGTGTAGGACACCTCCGAAGGTGTCCTACACGTAAACAGAATATTTTCCCAAACATTTAGGCATTACAATAATGACTTTTAGTACGCCTTACACAAAGCACAGCAATGAATAAGTACCTACCACTAATATTTTGTTTTTTAATAAGCATACTGACTAGTTGCGCTCAAATTAGAGACTCAAATATCTTGGATTCCTCTAAGACAGACAAAACGCCTAAAACCGCATTCACAAAAATGTATTTACCTGTTTGGGAAGAGGCGATGGAACATTGTTTAGCAGTTGCTAATGCTATGCCCGATTCTTTATACAACTATAAACCGACAGCAATCAGCAAAACCTTCGCTGAACAAATGGTACATATTGCTACTTCTACAGAGTTACTCACCAAAAGATATGTGCAGGGTATGGAGGTCAAACCTGTTCGGTTGGATGCCTCTACGATGACCAAAACAGATATTATAAAATTAATAAAAAAAGGCTTTGCCTATACGACCAATGTCATTTATACTATCGAACAAAAACAGTTGGACGAATTATGTGTTATGTATCATAGTAAGAATGAAGTCAGCCGAGCTTTTGCTCTTTTTTACGTACAAGATCATTTAGCGAATCATCGTGCAAAATCTAATTTGTATATTCGGATGAATGGTATTGATCCACCGGAATATACTTGGTAGAATTTTGAGAGCAGAGAAGCGAGAGCAGAGAATAGAGAAAGATTCCGTTTAAAAGCCTATATATTTGTTTAAACGAAATACATCTCTATTCTCTCATCCCCGCCCGCCTCACGGCAGTCGGGCTGGTCTACTCTCTGTTCTAATTTAATAGCTTATTCAAAAAATTATGCGCAAGAAAAAAATTATCCTTTTTTCGCTCTTATCACTAGCTGCTATTGTTGGGTTGTCAGCTTTTTATTTAAAGCAGCAAGTTAATATTGCTTGGGAGAAAAGCGAAATTGATTTGTCGAAAATTAAATTGCCAGAAGGATTTAAAATTGATCTCTATGCAGAGGGGGTAAAGAATGCTCGTTCGATTACGCGTTCTCCAGACGGAACTATATTCGTGGGAACGAGAGGAGAGGGTAGTGTGTATGCGCTTCGAGATGAAGATGGAGATTATAAGGCAGAAAAGAGATGGACCATTGCTACTGGTTTGAGTATGCCTAATGGAGTGGCGGTAAAAGATGGAGATTTATATGTAGCGGAACATAATCGTATTTTACGTTATGACGATATAGAAACACAATTGGCAAACCCACCTAAGCCAGTAGTGGTTAATGAAGACTATCCATCTGAAAAACATCACGGTTGGAAGTTTATCGACTTTGGCCCAGATGGAAAACTGTATGTTCCAGTAGGTGCGCCCTGCAACATTTGTGAATCAGAAGATATTTTCAATACCATCACCCGTATCAATCCAGATGGAAGTGATTTAGAAATTGTGCATCGAGGGATTCGGAATACAGTAGGATTTACCTGGCATCCAGAAACCAAAGAATTGTGGTTTACCGATAATGGTCGGGATTGGATGGGGAATGATGAACCTAACTGTGAGTTAAATCATGCACCCACAGATGGCATGCACTTCGGTTATCCCTACTGTCATCAAGGAGATATTGCTGATCCTGATTTTGGAGAAAAACATGCTTGTAGTGAATTTACACCGCCAGTTGTAAAAATGGGCCCTCATGTTGCCCCCTTAGGTTTGATTTTTAACACAGGTAATCAATTTCCAGAAATTTATAAAAACCAACTGTTGATTGCGGAACATGGTTCTTGGAATCGTTCAAATCCGATTGGCTACCAAGTTTCTTTAGTAGGCTTCGATGCTAATGGACAAACGAAGGGAAAATCTGCTTTTGCCTCAGGTTGGCTAGAGGATGGAGAAGCTTGGGGAAGACCAGTAGATTTAGAGCAATTGCCCGATGGATCGGTATTGGTGTCAGATGATTTTGCAGATGTGATTTATCGGATTTATTATGCGGGATAGGTCAAAATTGTAATTTATAATTCATTGAAAAATACTTGGGTCGATGGTTGAAGTTTGTAACTTCAACCTAATATGTTGCAAGTTTGTAACTTGCTTCTACCAATACCTATTAGGAAAACGAATTTTCGTTCGCCCTGATGTTCCTTATAGTATTTTCTATTTTACAGCCCCTTTGATACAAATAAATGTCCACAAAAAAATCAATTATCTTTATCCTATTATTCCATTTATTCTTATCCCTTATGAGTCAATCTACAGAGATTAAAATTAATTGCGATCCCCAAACAGGGCTATGTACCATTCCAGAATATTCAGATGAACCAATGGAGTCAGTAGATTGGAAAACAGATAGCGAAATCATCTATATTGGCGATCCCATGTGTAGCTGGTGTTGGGGTATTTCTCCTCAGTTGAATGCGTTGCAGCGATATGGACAACAAGAGCAAATTCCGTTTAGTATAGTGATGGGCGGCTTACGATCAGGTGGAGGAGAGGAATGGAATGATCAATTCAAAAACTTCCTAAAACATCATTGGGAGGAGGTGAACAAACGTAGTGGCCAACCTTTTGGCTATGAACTCTTTAAATTAAAAAATTTCAATTATGATACCGAGCCAGCTTGTCGTGCGGTAGTTACAGTTCGAAGTATAGCTCCGGAAAAAGTGCTTTCTTTTTATGAGCTAACACAGCACTATTTTTATGTTGCCAATCAAGACCCAAAATCAGTTGATTTTTACAAAGTTATTTGTGAAAAGCTAGAGATTGATTTTGCTGAATTTGCTGATAAATTCCCTTCCCAAGAAATGAAGCAAGCTACCATTACTGATTTTAAACAAAGTCGACAATGGGGAGTAAATGGATTTCCTGCGGTGCTTTTTCGGAAAGGAGACCAACTACATTACATTGGACGTGGCTATTCGGAGTATGAGGCTATGAAAGAGCGGTTGGAAGATATTGGAGGAGAGTGAGCAGCTTTTCATTTAATTACTCATAGGGACGAATTTATTTGAAATGAAAACCCATCTACGACATCTTTATTTCTTGCCTTTGCTATTTCTTTTAGCAGGGATAGGGATTTTCAAAGCCTGTCAATCCCCTTTCAAATTATCTACAAAAAACAAAATTGGATTCGAAAAAATGAAAGGCGTATGCTGGGAAGCTTTATGGGATAGCGTACGTGTGAATGATGTCCAAAGCCTTAACGATCATGGCGTGGAGTGGATTTCTCAAACGCCCTTTGCATGGCAGTCGGGTGTTAATAGTCCAGAACTTAAGTTTAGAAGTGATAAAAAAAGAAACCGAAGTAGAGATACCAGTTTGGTGGAGATGGCAACAATGGCTAGAAAAAAAGGGATTAAGACCTTACTGAAACCCCATATCTGGATAACAGAAGCCAATGGTAAATGGCGATCTGATATTGACATGAACTCTCCCGAAGAATGGGATCAATGGTTTGAACGATACGAGGCATTTATTATGCACTATGCTCAAATTGCCGCCACCCATAATTTTGAAGGATTGTGTATTGGTACAGAATTGTATATTGCCTCCACGCAGCACGAACAGCGTTGGCGAAACATCATCGCCAATATTCGAAAAATCTATCCTGGACAACTTACCTATGCCGCAAATTTTTATAAAGAATATGAAGAAATAGCATTCTGGGATGCCCTAGATTATATAGGTATTCAAGGTTACTTTCCATTGACCCAAAATGAAAAACCAAGCTTAAAAGAATTAAAAAAAGGATGGGAACCGCATGTTCAAAAAATTAAAGAAGTACAAGCTCGTTGGGATATGCCCATTGTCTTTACAGAGATTGGCTATAAAAGCAGCACAGATTCGGCTATCTCTCCGTGGGAATGGGAAAAAAGAGGAGAGGATGTTGACCCTCAAGAAATTTGTGATACCACACAAGCCATATGCTATCAAGCGGTCTTTGAAATGTTTTGGAAAGAGGAATGGATTGGTGGCTTTTTTATTTGGAAATGGACTTCTGAAATTTATAGAAATCCGACAGACACTTCTGCTCGAAGGCGAAGACGAGGACATTCTCCTTTGAGTTTTACGCCTAAAAAGCCCGCATTAGAAATAATAAAAGAATGGTATGTGGATCACCGTCGTCCGATGAAAAAATAATTACTCAACTACCACTTTCTTACCAAGTAATTCTCGTCCATTTATTTGAAGGGTAACAAAATAAAAACCACTAAGATATTCTTGGGCTGAAATAGTTTCTTGAATGCTGTCTTGTTCGTTTTCAAAAGTACGTTGCTCTACCAGACGACCAAAGCTATCATAGACCTTTAATTGTAGATCACGTACTGGTTGTTGGAAAGAGGCATTCACCGTAATTATTTCGTTGTTAACGGGGTTAGGAAATATTTGGAAATCACTATTTGATATAAAATCTTCAACAGAGACTTGGGTGTCTTGAATTCTTAAATTATCAATCGCCCAGCCCCAACCAGAAATTTGTGGATCAGAAAAAAGTCTAAATCGAATGAATATTTCCTGTCCTACTTGAAAATTCCCACTTTCAAGCATATTAATAGTTCTAGGTTCGTACAGACTTGGTTCACCACTAGCACTAGAATTCCCTGCTGCTGTGATGCTACTATTATAGGCATTGAGCCACCTAGTATTATCTCTTGCATCATATCCATCTATTAAGGGTAGCCATTCGGAATCGTCTGCTTTTCTGCCTTCGACTATTACAAAATCCCAAAATTCAGGATCTAAAAAAGTAGTGCCAGGTTCCCCGGGTTCAACTAATACAATTTCATCAAATTCAATAATTGGATTTTGGTCTTGAATGATAATGGGTACTTTTAATTGATAATTGAAGTTAAAGGTTTGCCCTTGTCCAGCCGCTGAATAAGGATGCTCAGAATGAATAGCATTATTTCCAAAACCAATAGGGATAATTTCTGAAAAACCATTCCCGTCAAAATCTAGAGTTGCTACACTAAATTCATTGCTATAAAAGGTAACAGCGTCAAAGGTTTGTATAATATCTATTGTGAAAAACCCCGTGCTCGGCAAGATAGTTGTGTTCCGAGCAATACTATTATCTGATGCTGTGATTCGGTATTCTAATATATCGCCAGCCGATAGGGAGTTTTCTAATTCAATATCCGCCACAAACAAATTAATCCTAAAATCATCTTCAAAATTTGGAATTAACTTTACAGTAGGCTGTGGCACACCATTAATAAAATACTCTGCATAAACAGAATCTATGCCTGTAAAAAAGTCTGATGCAATTGCTTCCAGTGTGAATAATGTTTTCCTATCATCAATATTGATAAGAGGGGTATGTTCCAATTCTGGAGCTTCTGTATCTTCTAAATAAAATGTTCGATAAGCTATTGGGTCTGGAGCCAAAGCAGGAAAGGAAAGACGAATGTTCCTAGCATCCACTATTGTAAAGTAATACTGAACACTAGTACTGACACCAGGAGCGGGAATAGTGGCCGTAAATTCATTTTGATTACCCGTTGAAACCATATCAAGAGTAGTGGTATTCGTAAAATTATTAAAGGAATAATGAAGTTGTAGAGACTGTTCAAAGAATCCAATATCTGAATTAACATTCGCTATAATTGGATAGTCGGCTGTTACGTCTTCAATAGCAAGCATTTGTTGATGCGTCACATGAGTAGTGGACCATCCTAGATCGTTTAAAATGTCTAGTGCCAAGCCAGGATCATGTTCTATTTGACCTCTTGACGCTGCTGGGGTCATTAGCGAATTTGGCGTATTTTGATAGGTTCTTTGATCTAAGTGGTGTATGCTCGAACCACCTTGGTATGGAGTAGGAGCAAATATGATAGGCGGATTTTCTACTCCTTGAAATTGTGGTGTCAATAAAGTTAGGTCGTTGCCAATCATTGCCGTTCTTAGTTCAAGAGAAGGATCAGATACATTTTGACATAGATTTCCATCAATCGAATTATTGATATATATATCATAGATAGCTGGTCGTCCATTATTTTTTATTCTCCCCATACCTTCTCCATCTTGCGTAACGGTGGCAAACCCTACAAATCCTAAACCATGAATTAGTTCATGTAAAATAATAGAGACAAAATCAAATTGGGTATTGGAGATTGCAGTCGGATTTTCAAAATCATAGTACCAGTTAACAAGCCCGTTAACATTAACTACAATATCAGGATTCGACTCATTATTTATCGCCTCTCCTGCTATTTTTTCTGCCAGAGAAATTGGAAACCAAGTGCCTTCTACACTATTCGGAAAATTAATAACAAATTCTGATGGACCTGCACTCGCTAAAGATCCCATAGGTAAATCTGTTGACCATATTAATAAGACATTGACTGGTATTGTAGAAGATAGAGATTGACTTAAAATCTGAGTTGCAAAATCAAAAGCAGCAATAGCTGGAATAGGAGTATCTTCATCAAAAACTGCTTGGAAAGTTACAGGATTAAAATTTTTACTTCTCGAAGTTGCTGCCGCTTTAGGTAATATGAAATGACCATGATTCTCTCCATGTCCCTTACACACAATTGGTAAGTTATTTTGGTCTACTGGCATTCGTTCCATTTTGCTTTGCGCGGATAAAGCAATGGTAATGAATAGTATAAAGTTTAATATTAATAGTCTCATAAGGCGGTATTACTACTAAAGGTATCTTATTTTAATGGCATAAGAATAGATGATTGGTTTGATTTAGTTCCTATGTTAGAAGATAAAAAGGAAAGAATATAGTATTAGCTTGTTCATACTATACATATGTCTTTAAAGAGACAGAAAAGGGAGGAAGGTTTTTATTAGATGATTTTTTAAAGATAATATTTGAACTGTGTGAACAAATCTTAAATCATATATCTTACATTATAAATCATAAATCAGTCTAATTTAGCAGATTTATGATGTAAGATATATGAACTATGATTTATGATTTTCACAGCACCAATACCCCCTGCTATTACCCCTCCACAGCCT
>CAKZUM010000471.1 GCA_937921525.1 uncultured Saprospiraceae bacterium | reverse complement strand
AAAACAATAACTTGAACATCTAGGGCGGAATCTTTTGGCCTCATTTTCTCTTAAAAAATACTTCCGTAGCTAGGCTATGCAAGGATTTTTTAAGAAAAACTGAGAACAAAATCTTCTCGTCCAGATGACCAATTTATTATTCCGTCGTTACTAGGGGTTTTATAAATTAAATATGAGTCAATTTATCAAATTTGTTTTTGCGTCTTGTCTAGGCGTTTTCTTAGCCATGCTGGTACTATTTTTTGTTGGAGCAAGTATGGCAGGAACAATGGCAGCTGGTTTCGGTTCAGATAAGGTATCTGTCAAACCGAATTCTGTATTAGAATTAAAATTTAACCAACCGATACCAGAGAGAACAAATAATGTTCCTTCAGACCAATTTAGTGGTAGTTTTGAATTTCAAACAGAAGATGTTTTAGGATTACACGATATGGTCAAAGCGATAAAGCGAGCTAAAGAGGATAGCAATATCAAAGGTATTTTTATTGATGCCGTTTCTGCCCCTGGAGGTTTTGCTACCAGATCATTGATTCGGGATGCCTTATTGGATTTTAAAGAGAGTGGGAAGTTCATAACTGCTTATTCTAAGTTTTATGACCAATCAGGTTATTATATGGCTTCGGTTGCAGACGATTTATATGTAAATCCAGCAGGTGGGGTCGACTTCAGAGGCTTCGGTTCTATTATTCCGTTTTTTAAAGATGGTTTGGATAAGTTAGGCGTAAAAATGAATGTTTACTATGTCGGTAAATTCAAGAGTGCGACAGAGCCTTTCCGTTTGAATAAGATGAGTGAAGAGAATAGGAGGCAGATCAAAGAATATCTTTATCCAATATATGATGGTTATATCGAAGATATTGCGGCAAGTAGAAATACTTCTGCTGCAGAGCTTAAAAGAGTAGCAGATGAGTGGTTGGTCCGTCAACCAGAAGATGCCATCACTTACAAAATGGTCGATAAAGTCGGCTACAGAGATGAGGTAATCGCTGCGATGAAAGAGCGTATGGGCTTGGAAGAGGATGATAAAATAAATAAAATTAGTATCAATAAATATGCTTCTGCTACAAAGGCATCTATTGATTTTGGTATCAAAGATAAAGTAGGCGTCATTTATGCGGAGGGTGAAATCAATATTGGAGAAGAGACTCCTGGTGCTATTATGGATGATCACTATACCGAGATGATCCGAAAATTGAGAACGGATGATAAGGTAAAAGCCTTAGTCTTACGAGTGAATTCTGGCGGTGGTTCTGCGCTAGCTTCTGAAAATATCTGGCGAGAATTTACTTTAGCTAAAGATGCTGGTAAGCCTGTAGTTGTATCTTTCGGAGATTTTGCAGCATCAGGTGGATATTACATTGCGTGTATGGCAGATGCCATTTATGCAGAACCTAATACCATTACTGGCTCTATTGGTATTTTTGGAATGATTCCAAATGCCAATGAACTAATGTCTGAAAAACTAGGAATCAACTTAGATACGGTAAACACGGGTCGGTTTTCTTCTAGTATTAATATTTATCACGATCAAACCCCAGAAGAAGCTGCGATCATTCAGCAAAGCTTAGAGCATGGTTATGATGTGTTCTTAACGCGAGTAGCAGACGGTAGAGATATGACTAAAGAGGAAGTGAATGAAGTGGCACAGGGTCGAGTTTGGACGGGCGAAAAAGCAAAAGACTTAGGCTTAGTTGATGAGCTGGGCGGCTTGGATGCAGCCATAGAAAAAGCAGCTGCCTTAGCAGAAATAGAATCTTACCGACTGACAGAATACCCTAAGATTAAAGATCCTATGCAGCAACTAATCGAGAAATACCTTCAGCCTAAAGAATCAGTAAAAGTAGCAATTATGAAAGAGGAGTTAGGCGATATGTATCCGTATTATAAGGAACTAAGAGAAGTATCAAAAACTAAAGGGCCACAGGCTCGAATGCCGTTTATGATATTGGATTAGAACAGAGAAGCGAGAGCAGAGAGTAGGGATAGATTCCGTTTAAAATTTAGTAAGATTTCGTCTTTTTTAAACGGAATATATCTCTGTTCTCGCTTCTCTGCTCTCTATTATTATTTATAAATTTTCACCACCCGCTCCCCAGGCTTAGCATAGCCTCTATACATACCTGCCGTATTAAAAGGCATCGAAACATTACCAAATTTATCTAAGGCAATCACGCCGCCAGTACCACCAGCCTCCACTAAGGTTTTATTGATAACCGTATTAGCAGCAGTACTTACATCCTCTTTTAAATAAGCCATTCTAGCTGCAATATCATAGGCCACTGCATATCGAATAAAGTATTCTCCATGCCCAGTACTAGATACCCCACAAGTAGCATTATTGGCATAAGTACCTGCGCCAATAATAGGAGAGTCACCGATTCTATTATACCTTTTATTGGTCATGCCCCCCGTAGAAGTACCTGCGACTAAATTGCCATTCTTATCAAGTGCTACACAGCCCACCGTACCAAATTTATAGTCAGGATTATCGTAAGAAATATCACCCGTTTTTGCTTCCGCTGCCTTAGCTTTCTGTAGACTATTCCACCTACGTTCAGTGCGAAAATAACTATTGTCTACTTGTTCAATTCCCATTTCTTTAGCAAATTGTTCCGCGCCTTTACCTGTTAGTAAAACATGTTCAGATTTTTCTAAAACTGCCCTTGCCGCTAGTATTGGGTTTTTTACATTTGTTATGCCGCCGACTGCTCCAGCATTCTGCGTTTTACCATCCATAAAAGAAGCATCTAATTCATTGATACCAGCATTGGTAAATACCGCTCCCTTACCAGAGTTGAATAAGGGAGAATTCTCCATGACCATGATGGTTTGGGTTACTGCATCTGCAGAGGTACCTCCATTTTTTAAGATGGTTTCTCCTACTTCCAATGCTTCATTTAGTTTGTCTCGATAAGCTTTTTCTTTTTCCTCTGTCATATTGGCTTTAGTGATCGTGCCTGCGCCTCCATGTATGACGATGGCATAGGCGGGTGCTTTTTGTACGCCTGCTTTAGCGGTGGAAATTGGTTCTTGTACCGGTGTATTGCAAGCATATAAAAATAGGAATAGAATAGCTAGGATAGGGTAGTGTTGGTTCTTCATTAGATAAAAGTATTTGATGATAATGGATTAGGTGAACGAAAGGTCGTTGTATTATATATTAGATGTTATTCAAATAGTTACAAAGGCAAAGCCTTTACTGATAGAAGGCACAAGGCACAGCCTTGCGCCAGCCCATAGTCAGGTTAGGAGACGGACTATTAATGGCAGAAACTTGTAAAGTGGCTGTCATTTAGTTTCTAGGAAAGATGACAGCCATTTTGAAAATTTCTGCCATCTGCCTCTGCCTTCAAAACCACAGACCCCATCTTCTTTATTTTCAGCCTGTTATTAAATCCCACTTTATAAGTCTAACAACCCGTCAGGTAAACTGACAACAATAGTTTTAGAATCTTCATCAATAGACTCAATCAAATATTCATTGAGTGGTAAGAGAATTTCTTTATTTTGATAAAAGACAATCGCCATTTCTTGTTGCGGAAATTCTTGAATTTCGCTAATCGTTCCAATTTCTCCTTCTGTATTATCAACAATTAGATAATCGACATAAGCACCATACATCAAATCATTTGGAGCCTCCTCCATAATGATTTTATCTTTTTGAACAAGGATTTCTTTATTAGTTAAGGGTTCGATGGATTCGCGGGTGGGGTGGTCTTCAAAAGTGACTCGGTAGGGTGTTTCAAATACTTTGCTTTCTATAAAAAACGGAATATTTCTACCTTTAAGTGCAAGAAATAATACATCAATTTCTTCAAAGGTAGCTAAGTATTGATCTTTAATACTGACTCTTATTGCACCTTTTACACCATGTGCTTTTTTGGTGTACCCGATAGGGACTAATTCTTGCATGGACGACTGACTAGTATGTTAGGATTATTAAGATTTTTAAACAACTTCTTTAAGACCACAAAGAAATACACTATAAACTAAATGATTTAACATTTGACGTTGACTCTTCTTTTTCCATTGCTGAAAAAGAAGCAAAAAAGCTCCCTCCGGTCAAACAGTTTTTGGACGGGCCACCCGCTTAGATGTTGACAGAGCAGTCTGCTTGGTCAACATCTGGGCGGGTGACTCGACAAAAACAGCATGAGGAAAGTCAATTCCGAACCCGAAGGGATGGGTGGCTTGTTTTTGTCTAGGGTTTTTGGTTCTTTTACTTTCCTAAGCTCTTTATGCCTCTGGGCATAAGCTCTCGCAGAATGCAAAAAGAACAATGTTTTTTTTTAGAAAACTTAGTTTACGGTGTACTAAGTAACGACGAAATAATAACTATACACTCTTGGCTGCTTCTTTTTCCCTTATTTTCCTCTTGAAATCGGTCATAGTATCAACAATACTCCCGCTTTCAAGAAAAAACTAAGAAAAAAATAAGCTACCCAAGAACGTACATTTATTATCTCCTCGTTACTAAGTTGTTTTATATGACTTTTAAGCATTTTTTCGGAACTTTTTAGAAAAAGTAAGGATGAAGGTACTCCCTTTTCCTAGCTCACTTTTTACATTTATTTGTCCCTTATGGGCCACCATCATCGCTTTTACATAGCTT
>CAKZUM010000470.1 GCA_937921525.1 uncultured Saprospiraceae bacterium | reverse complement strand
TTTTACACTCTTAAGATTTCAATCAATTATACAACTTGAAAAAACTAGAATTACTACATCAAGACGAAGACCTATTAATAGTCAATAAGCCAGCTAATTATTTAAGTATTCCAGATCGGTTCGATAAGGAAAAGCCGAATGTGTTGACCGATCTTAGAAGGAAATTTGAATCGGTATTAACGGTACATCGCTTAGACAAAGAGACTAGTGGGGTGATGTGTTTTGCTAGAAATGAGCAAGCGCATAAGAATTTAAGCAAACAATTTTTTGAGAGAAGTATTCAGAAATTATATCATTTACTTGTTGAAGGAAACGTTTATCCTGTTGAAGGAGAAATAGACCAGCCTATCGGACCACATCCCGCAATAGCAGGCAAGATGATGGTAACCAATAAAGGAAAAGCTTCTTTGACTATATACAAAGTATTAGAACAATTTAAAAACTATGCCTTAATTGAAGCGGATATAAAAACAGGTAGAACCCACCAAATCAGAGTACATTTTGAATCTATTGGTTTTCCATTAATGGTAGATGCGATGTACGGAAGCCATGCGGAATTTAAATTATCTCAAATTAAACACAAAGGATTTAGACTTGGTAAAGGGCAAGAAGAAAGACCTTTATTATCCCGTTCCGCCTTGCACGCACACCAATTGAGCCTCATTCATCCTACCTCAAAAGCCACTTTAACTGTAACAGCCCCACCACCAAAAGATTTCCGAGCAGTGTTAAAACAGTTGCATAAGTGGAATAAGTAAGTTATATTGAAAATGTAATTATTTAACTTTTTAAGTTATTCTAATATGTCTAATCATTACCTGACTAGTTGAGGCTTAAATTTTATTGACAAGAAACTTAACTGTGTTTTGTCGTTACTAAGGAATGAGGTAAGGAAAATCTAGTATTTTACTTCATTTCTATACCTTCCATGTTTGTCTAAGAGTTAAACCATTAAAGATTCGTACAGGAATCAACAAAAGACCCAATAATAGCAGGTCTTACCTACATTTTTAAACAACTTCTTTATCCTAAAAGACAATATCATTGATTTTGAACAAATAGATTTGAACAAAATTTTATTTGCCCGAACATAAAACGTTAATTATTTGTTTTAGATGAACAGGTTTTATCAAAATCAACGTTACTATAATAAATACCCCAATTTAAAAGCTATAATCCCTGAAGTATGAGAAGAACAATTTTATTTGGCATTTTGATTACCAGTTTTTTGTGGCAGTCCTGCACCTCTACCAAGCCTGCAGTTTATCCAGAACCAGTTATCGGTAGTGCTTCTTTCGATCATTGGATTCACAGTCCACTACATCCCCACCAAAACCAGCCCGTACATTTCAAATCTGCTATTACTGATAACAAAGGTATTACTAAGGTAGAGCTGTACATTTATGAATATGAATTATTTGTAGATGAAGAGGGACATCCATCGAAACGAAGAAAAGAAACTAGTCAGTGGGGCTTGGAGAAATCTTGGTCTTATGACCAGCCTGTTGATACAGTAGGTATAGACCATCTTTTTGAATCAGGGTTTAAGGATTTTACCAATGTAGAATATATCTTCAAAGTATATAACCCTAAAGGAGAAATCACAGAACGTATGGCACTTTTTGACGCAGGCAAGCCATTGTTAGGGGATGAGAAAATATTATTATATGCCACTACTACCCAACCTCTAAAAGAAACGATAAATCTATGTTTTTTGCCGGATACCGATTATGGTAAAGATTGGCAAGGCTTTTTATCTGATGTAGAATCTTTAATCTACAATGGATACCATACCAATAATAAAATAGAAAATAATAAAGGATTGTGGCAATTCTATTATACGAAACACGAAATGGATGGTGCTGCCATTGCTAATGATTATTATAATAAAGATTTATATCCTAAATTTTTGAAAAATGATCTGATTCAAGGAATTGATGCTTTTGGTTTACTACACCAACTGCCTTATGGAGATGGTACTTATTTAAAGCGAAATATTGGATTTCTCTCGCATAGCTTTTTTACCTCTGAAACGTATAATCATGGCACGGCTATTCATGAAACCGCTCACGCTATCTTCAATTTAAGTGATGAATATAATCATTGTGTCTGTTTTCCAGAAGGCGGTAATGTATTTGAAAAATTAACAGACTGCGAAGCTTTTAATATCAAGCACGGTTTTCCGAAAGAAGATTGTTCGACTATTAATCATGTAGACGGGAAAGAATGGTATATGTCCGAGGCAAACGTTTATTTCGAGACTAGAGAGATATGTGAACAGTACAACATAGATAATAACTTAGAAGAGGGAAGCTGCCAACGATTTATTGATGCGGAAGAAGTTAACTGGTATCGTTCTTTAGATGGGCTTTGCATTATGCAAGATGATGGGGATGCGATTGTTCGTGATTTTAAGCGTACTTGTTCCTCCGTGATTGATAAGTATTATTATAAACTTAAAAATGAATCAAATAATCTATTGGCGAAGCAGGAAGAAATTCAGTACAATATATATGGATATGAAAAAGTAGTGCTAATGGAATTAAATACAAGCAATTCGAATTTGTCTTTTGTGTATAAAGGGACAGCGAGTGGCGTGCCTAAGAAAAGCCAACTGAATGGGACTTCAATCGAACTCAACTTCTTAGATCAGGAAGGGACGAATAAAACAAGTATACAATTAGCAGATCCTACTATAGTGCATGAACATGAACACGAAGAATCACATGACCATCAGCATACCGACTTAATCAAGGAGGAAAGTGTAAAATACCGTTTTGCAGTTCCTTATGAAAAAGGAGTAGAAACGATGGAATATATCTATAAGGATAAAAAATATGAAGTAGCTGTAAATCCTGCTGGTGAAAAGGGTAAGGAATAGACTTAATTCTGAACGGAGAATGAGATAGTTGACACTTTTAACTTCAAATTCAATTTCTAAAATTGATCGGATCACTTGCAGTAGTCCAGTTGCACTGTTCTTCCTCCAAACTTTAAATTTTAGAGGGTCGCTTTTCAAGTAGATACCTACCAAGTAGTTGACACAGTTCTACATGAAAACTTTACCACGGATTCACAGATTATAAAGAACTTGTTTAGTCCAATCCGTGAATCCGTGGTAAACAATTCTCAACCATTTTATATCTCAGATAATCTTGTCTACAAATCCGTATAAATTAAATTCAGCTTCGGTGCATACTTTGGGTGGTTAGGTCCATATAATACCACCGTATTTCCTCGATTTCCTTTTGGAACAATAGGTAAATAAAAAGCTGCTTGCGTAGCCCCAGCAGTCAATAGAATATTGGGGTCAGAACGGCCCTCTAATAAAGTCTGAAAATAAGAAGATAGATTAATTTTATATTTGGTTAGTGCTACTCCATCTACTATTTCTGTAACTGGATTACCACCAAACACATCCGTATTGATTGGATTAGTACTCAAGATAGCTGCTAATACATCATCTACCACTTCTAGTTCTCCGTCTCTCAAACTAGAGGCTACGATTTGTTGTACAAGTGGAAATCTTGTTGTGTCTAATTCTTCAGATGCAACCGTTAATTCTAATTCTGCTTTATTGACTACAATGTTCTCAAAACCAGATATATCAGGAAAGTTGACTTCAATGTTAGTACCAGCCATAGACTGCATATATAAAAAATCAGCATTCTCCTTATTGATCGCATCACTAATTGCCGCCCCCTCTGGTTCATGAACTAGCAAACTACTACGGGCATTACCGACTGTAAAAGGATAACGATATTCATATAATATATCTCTTTGAGCAGAGCGATAATAAAGCGTAATTCTACTAATTGAAGAATTAAAATTAAAGGACACCAAGCCTCCATTTGAAGTGGCAGGTTTAATATAGATACCTTTTAAAAAATTAGCAAAAGTAGTATCAGAAGCGTAAAGTGCCGTATCTAGTAATTCTTGCCCAAATTCTAACTGAAGAGGTACTCGAATATGCGCAGACTGCACAGTAGTTACGATTGAATCTGTACCATTGATATAATTGCCTATCTCTATACTATCAATAAAAGAGGGGGTAAAAATAGCTTCTCCTAACAATTCCTCATCTGTCATGAACGTTCGGTCGGAAACGTAGTCAGAAGTATTAAACATTGCCTCTTGTAATCTGAATACCTCAACACTAAGCGGTTCAGAAAAACTACCGAAATTGTTTAGCGAATCTAAATCTATAGATAAGATAATGGAGTCTACAGCAAATATACCCTCGCTAAAAGGTGGCTCAAAATTTTTAGACACTTGGCTATAAACACTAGCCATACTTTTCCCAAAAACAGGGTCATCTATTTCTCCAAAAAGATATGTAGGCAATTGAAAAGTAGCGAAAGGACTATAAGAAGGTATAGCTGTTCCTTCGACTGTTTTAGCACTAACAGGAATGGAATTGGAAAAATTAAGATTTGCTTGATCTTCCTCTAGTAATTCAGAGCCAATAGGAGTTGGTTCTGTACAAGAGAAAATGATATTGAGTAGAATAAAGGAGAGTAAAAATGCTGTTTGTCTCATTATTTGAATATAGCCTTTGGTATTTGGAACTGCATTAAAGATATGCTTCTAGTTCATCTGTGTATACCTCTTTGATTTTTATAAAGAAATCGTCTGAACAACTTCAAAACAAAAACGAGGAATAAGCATTATTATTCCTCGTTTTTAATATTTAATTCTTAGTGGTTAAAATCTTATTGCACTGGCTCTTCTTCTTCCAAGAGTGACTTATAAAAGCCAAGATAAGATGATAGTAAGTCCTCTTCGTTTGGAGGGTCTAGTACTGGTTTATCTAAAGCTTTGATACTGTCAACCAAGTCTTCTTCCACACCTTCACTTCCTATAATAATCGCATCTGCTGATTGGGCCGCTCCGTTGACCAAAGTAAATTGGTTGTCTTTAGTATACGCTGATAAATCTTCCGTCTCTAAATTATTGATAGAAGCTTTGTCTAGGAAGTCTTCGGAATAAGGCGTACCGATCGTACTATCATAAGCAGAATAAACAATCTTAGCATTGTTAAATAACGGCTCAGATTGGTAGGCTGTCTTAAGATATAAAGGTAGCAAACTCGTCATCCAACCATGGCAATGAATAATGTCAGGCGGCCAACCGAATTTTTTAACTGTTTCTAATACTCCTTTACAGAAGAAAATCATTCTGTCAGGATTATCTTCAAAAGCTTTTCCTTCGGAATCAGCAAAAACAGATTTTCGCTTGAAGAAATCTTCATTGTCCAAGAAATAAACTTGCATTCTTGCACCTTGAACAGAAGCTACTTTAATGATTAATGGATAGTCATCGTCGTTTACGATGATATTCATTCCTGATAGGCGGACTACTTCGTGTAAGCGGTGCCGTCTTTCGTTGATTGTCCCAAATCTTGGCATTAAAATTCTAATTTCCATGCCATTTTCTTGAATGTATTGGGGGAGTTTTCTGGCAATTTCAGAAATCTCGGAGAGGGCGGTGTAAGGCTTCATCTCCTGCGTCACAATCAAAACCTTCTTCTTACTCATTAAACCTATTTGAAGTTAAAAATACTGTCAAAGATAAAACGCTTTAATGCCTCTAAAAGTTAATTTAGCATCTTCCTTTAAAGGTTTAAACGTTACTTCTCGTACTAGAAGAGGTGCAAAAATAGCAAAAAAATGCCACTTTTAGTTATTTTACGGACTTTTATACTCGTTAAACTCTAGTTAAAACGTGTTGAGTTGAGTGCAATTTTTTGGGGATTATGGAATATCCCTCAGCAGCGTATCGAAATTGGGTATTATTCGTCTTAAAAAAGACAAAATGTAGTAAGACTAGCTCTATTTATGGGGATTAGCAGCCAAACTAAAAAATCTAATTATCAATGTTATTATTTAAAAAAGTAGATCAATTACAGGAATATTTGTCGAAACAACGTGCGAAAGGGCTTCAAATAGGCTATACTCCTACGATGGGGGCCCTTCATCAAGGACACGCATCGCTAGTAGAAAAGGCAAAAGCAGAGAATGATATTAGCGTCTGTAGTATTTTTGTTAATCCTACCCAATTTAATGATCCTGCTGACTTAGAAAAGTACCCACGTACAGAGGCGCAAGACATTGATCTATTGACACAATTAGGAAATGACGTGCTATTTTATCCGAGCGCAGAAGAAGTTTACCCAAAAGATATTGTCATTCCTACCTTTGACTTTGCGCCAATAGATAAAGTAATGGAAGGTTTCTACCGACCAGGGCATTTTGACGGTGTAGTAGAGGTGGTTTACAGGTTATTGGATATTACGAAACCAGATCGCCTATATATGGGACAAAAGGATTTTCAACAATTCACGTTGATCTACCATATGCTTCAACAAATGGGCAGCAAAACGAAGTTAGTCGTTTGTCCAATTATACGAGAAGAAGATGGGTTAGCTTTGAGTTCTAGAAATGTTCGGCTTACTGCTAGTAATAGAAAAAATGCCCCTATCATTTCAAAAACACTTCGTTCCCTAAATGATTGGTTACAAAAAGATACCGTCCGAAAAGTAAAAGAAAAAGCCATTGCCCTATTAAGCGAAGTACCTGACTTTAAGCCAGAGTATTTGGATATTGTAGACGGCTATACCCTACAGCCCATTTCAGACTATGAAGAATCTCCCTATATTGTTGCTTGTGCAGCGATATGGACAGGAGATATTCG
>CAKZUM010000469.1 GCA_937921525.1 uncultured Saprospiraceae bacterium | reverse complement strand
ACATCTGGTGCGGTCATAATACTACCATTAGAGACTAGTGGATTGCCTCCCATAATCACCCAATAATCGGTATGGTCAATATCTGGAATAGGCAACAAGCTCGGATGCCCAAACATATACATTCCAGCCAAGTGATGCGGTAGTTGATCTACTGAGGTTGCGGAAAAACGATTTTTTGTTTGTAAGGCTCTTACAAAATTAGGAGAGAATAGAGTAGTGCCTAAATTATGCACAGAGGGGTTGCCTTGATATACACCTACAGATTCCACACCATGCTTGGCTTGTATCGCTAGTAGTCGCTCTGCAACCTCATCGAAGGCTGCTTCCCAGCTAATTTCTTCCCATCCATCGGCTGTCTTTTTAATAGGCTTTTTTAAACGATTGGGATCTTCGTAAATATCTTTTAAGCCTAATGCTTTCGGACAAATATGTCCTCTACTGAAAGGATCTTCTTTATCACCTCTGATGCTGATGACTTCTTTGTCTTGGACTTTTATTTCTAAGCCACACATGGCTTCGCATAGGTGGCAATTACGATATTTCGTTGTTATAGTAGACATGGTATTTATTTTTTCCTAAAGTTATCAAAAAAAGGGGTTTATTGTGTTTTTTTTGGGAAGTTGTTTAAAATTGTATTTTTAGGATGGGTTTTATGAAAAAAGCATAGCTAGATTTGATTCAACACGGAGGTACTTCGTACCCACGCGGATGACACGGATTTTTGTAGGTCGTGAGGGATGTTGACATGATTTTTACTTGTTACTGCTGCCGCAAAGCTGTGCTTTGTATTACAACTTTATAAAAGTTTTAAAAAAAAACAAAGTTTTTAAACCAGTAGCTATTTTTTCTGAACCACAAAAGGAACAAAAGACACAAAAGCCTTTCAGAGCATTCTTTTGTGCCTTTTGTTTCTTTTGTGGTTCAAAAGAAGTTTGTGGCTTTGCCATCATATATTTTATGTTCAATAAAGCTTTGCCTTTTGAATAATAAGGAAAAAAGAGTCAACATATAAATAAGAAATTGTCAAAGCCGCTCACGACCTACAAAAATCCGCGTCATCTGTGTGACTACGAAGTAGTTCCGTGTTGAATCAATGTCTAATAAGTAAGCTAGATTACTCGTTATCAAACAAAAAACATTTAGTCGAATAAAATATGCAGCAAGAATGCGCTACGTGTAAACAAAATTTCACCTGTTCTATAGAATCACCAACTACCTGTTGGTGTACCAAATATCCTCCAATTTTAATTGTGGATGCAGCAAATGCTTGCTTGTGTCCCAATTGTATGGATACCAAAATAAAAGCTGCTATTCAACAATATGCAGAAGAAGTGAAGGAAGGTAAAAGAATTAACGAAGCCCCTTCCTTTGCTACAGGCCGCCAAAAAATGGAAGAAGGGATTGATTATTATATCGAAAATGGTTTATTAGTCATGTCTAGTTGGCATCATTTGAAAAGAGGAAAATGTTGTGGGAGTGGCTGTCGGCATTGCCCGTATTGAAATGATTAGTTGAGAAAATCAAAAATCATATTTCATAAATCATACATCATAAATCCGCCTGAATGGAACGGGCAGGTCTGTTTGTTAGGTAAAATTAAACTGATTTATGATGTATGATTTAAAATTTATGATGTAAGATTTGCTCACACAGCAAGACTAAAATTAGAACTAATCGTCCCTCCTCCTCCCTACACATGATTTCCCCCATTCACAGCCGCCACCTCACAATCGGCAGAATACTCAAAAGTATAGTTCCCATCCATTGGTCCAACTAATCGATGTCTAGGACCTGCACAATCAACATCTCCATTCTTAAAACCAGCATCTCCTTCATATAGGCAGTAAACGATTTTATCTTTCATGCCGATAGTCGGTAATACGCGAGGTTGGTATTTCTTAAACTCTGCTAATACTTCTTCATTCGTTGTGCAGTGTTGGATTCTTTGAAGTGCCAAAAAAGTTGGAGGCATAATAGGGAGGGTACGTGCCTTACTTTTTGCCAGGGCTTCCTTAGGCGTGATCCATAAGTAGTCTTTGATTTCGCTATCATCTATAATAATGTCTACGGAACCATTTTCTATAAAGGCATAAAAGAAAGAAGTAGAAAAACGCCGCGGTTGCACAATAGGAGTTGTCCAATGACAAAAATAGGTGAGCGCATCAGTAGATAAGTCCAATCCTGCTTCTTCTTTTGCTTCTCTTACCGCAGCTAATTTGGCAGCAGCTTCTTCACTATCTGTTGCAGCTATATCTGCTTCCTCTATCTTCCCACCAGGAAATACCCAAAAACCTGGACCAAATTTCAATTTCTTATTACGTTTTAATAATAATGTTTCTAACCCATTTTGAGGGTGGAGTCTGAGTAGTAGAATGGTAGCTGCTGGTCTTATTTCTTTCATGGTATTTTTATAAAAATATTTTACTCATTCATAAAATACTTTTTAATTATTCTTCAGTATAAAACGATAAAATTTAAAAAAACAACTGTCGACCCCTTGTTTGCATTAGACAATTAAAATCTTTAGTATCGACTTAGGGCGAACGAAAAGTAAAAATCGTAATATATATAACAGAGCTATAATTTATAAAGGCTTTGCCTTTATACTCTTTCAACGCTTTACATATTATGAGAATGACTTTTCGTTCGCCCTAAGTATCGACTAAAGAATGTGTATTGTATTTAGGCTTAGTAGTCAACGTCATAAGTCTGACAGCGCAGCGGTCTCTGTTCTGACAGCGCAGCGGTCTATTTTAAGCCGTCAACCCGCCATCCACAGGCATCGCATGCCCCGTAACAAAACTAGCCTTGTCCGAACATAACCACAGCATGGTATTCGCCATCTCAATAGGATCTGCAAAGCGTTTCATAG
>CAKZUM010000468.1 GCA_937921525.1 uncultured Saprospiraceae bacterium | reverse complement strand
GAACAGTTAAAATCTTACTTTTAAACCACCATAGAAATTAATACCCGGTGCTGGTTCAAAAAATCTACTACCAAAAGCATTGATACGGATATTATCATTATAGGCTTCATCTAATAAATTATTAATCCCAAAAAATGGTTCTAAAGTCATTTTTTGTAAAGCTACATTATAACCTAAGTTTAGATTAACAACCGTATAGCTATCATCAGAAACGCTATTAGCATTATTGGTATAAATACTCCCAATAAATCTAGACTGTATAGTGGCGAAAAAACCATTTTCACCAGTGTAACTAATAGCTGCAAAAGTAGAATGCTTCGGAATACCGGGCAATGTATTTCCGTCAAAATCTTCAAAGTCTTCAAAGGAAAAATTAGAATAAGTATAATTCAAGTAGGCACTCAGTCCTTTAGTTAAGTTGTAAGTGAAGCTAGTTTCGATACCTGCTCGGTTGGTACTACCTGCATTTTCAAAGAAATCTCTACCAGGAAAATCTTCTAATTCAAAAGGGAGAATTTCATTGCTTACGGCTATTTTAAATAAAGCAATTTCATAGCGTAATTTACGAGAAAGAATGCCTTTGAAGCCTAGCTCATAGTTGGTGGCTTCTTGAGCTTTTAAGTTCGGATTGAATCCGCCGTTACCAGACGGATTATTCGATAGTTCGTTGAGGGTAGGCGTTTCAAAACTAGTAGAGACATTGGCATAGATGCTATTGTTTTCCATATAGCTATATACTAAACCAATCGTTGGATTAAAATTATTTTGAGTCGAACTACCAGAGGCATCCCCATTACTTAAAAAATTATCTGTAGCTTTTAATCGGATAACATCATAGCGTAAGCCTAAGAGTATGGTAAACATTTCTGTAAAATCTAACTCTTGAGTGAGGTAGGTTCCCCAATTAAAAAATTCCTCTTTTTGCGCTAAGGTTTGTTCCCCTTGTATTCCTTCTAAATTTCTATATCGCTGTCGATCATCGGCTTGATTTTCTACCTCTGTTCCTATCTTTAAACGGTAAGGTTTGCCAGATAGATTTCTTTGGATTTGGTATTGTCCACTAATTCCAGAAAATTGTCGTTGAAAATTAACAATCCCACCAAACTCAAAAGGTAACTTATTAGCAAAGTCTCTGTAAGTATGATAAACCTTGAATTGTAATTGATCTTCGTCAGAAATAGCTCGCTCATAGACTAAGCCAGCTCGAAATTGTTCTACAGTTTCTCCTCCTTGAAATAGTAAATTTCGATCCCTAGCACTAGTTCGATCCGACATTACTTGATCTATATTTATACCACCAGGGTCATCTGCTTGAGGGCTATTACCGTAGTTTAATAATAATTGGAGTTGGTTTTTATCATTTAATTGGATGCCTAGTTTTCCATTTAAGATAGTATTTTTCATGCCGCTATTCTCTCTATATCCATCTGTCTGTACGTGGACGCCATGTAGAAGGTAGTTGAATTTTCCTTTCTGTTGACCAGTTTTTAATTGGTACTGCTGCAAACCATAAGAACCTGCTAAAATTCGTGCTTCCACAAAGGGTTCGGCAGTAGGCGTTTCTGTAGAAAAATTAATAACACCTCCTGAAGCATTTCCGTATAAACTAGAAGCAGGCCCTCGTATGACTTCAATATTACTAAGTACGCCTAAGGCTAGATTGTCCACTTGTGCCTGTCCATCAGGAGTAGATTCAGGAATACCATCTACTAATATTTTTATCCCTCTAATTCCAAAAGCTGATCTTGCTCCAAATCCTCTAATAGATACTCTTAAATCTTGTGCAAAATTATTAGGGTTTAAAGCAAATAATCCTGGCACCATATTCAAAGATTCGTTGACGGATAACTGCGCTTGCCCTCGCTGTATAAAGTTATCAGAGATAGAAGTTAATGCCAAGGCAGATTGAATATCTTTCGTATCGAATCTAGTGGATTTTACCGTTATTGGAGAAAGGAGAAAGGAGGTATCTATTTCTTGGGCTATACTGCTAAAGCAAGTAGGTAATAGAAGTGCACAAAATAGAAATTTTTTTATAAGTGAAAACATAAAGATAATTGTAGAGACTTTTGAGAAATTAATCGAAAAAAGGAAGTACCGTAGATTTTTTCACCTCATTAATCACAAAAGAACTTTTGATCTGTCCAATTCTAGGTAAGGTGGCAATTGTTTTTGCAAAAAAATCATGGTAGTCATCCAAGCCAGGGCAGATGACTTTCATCACAAAATCGGTATCTCCTCCCATCAGGTAACATTCCATGATTTCAGGTATTTTATCAATAGCATCATAGAAATCATTGATCTCATCAAATTTTTTGACATCTAAAGAACCCGACAGAAAAACAATAATCGAGGACGATACTTTTTTACGATTGACCATTACCACATACTTTTCTATAATCCCTTCTTTTTCCATTCGTTTGATTCGTTCGTAAATGGGCGTTTTAGTCATATTGAGATCACTCGCAATTTCTTTAACATTTCTACTGGCGTCTGCTTGTAAGATTTTTAAAATTTTTTTGTCTATATCATCAATTTTTTTCATAGGAATTTTTCCTTTTTATTAAAAAAAAAGAACAACTGTTACTAATAGCTTCCTTTATGATACAAAGTAAAAGGAATTTTTCCTAATACAAGTTATTTTCTTGCTATAAAACACTAAAGAGGGCTAACTTTGTAGTGATATTTTAATAAAACAAAGTAAAAATATTTGCGTACTCTTTTGAGAATAGAGGAGCGAGAACAGAGAGGAGAGACGAATTTCGTTGAAAGAATGAGATTTTACTACTTTCAACGAAATTTATCTCTCATCTCTATTCTCTACTCTCTCTTCTAAAATAAAGTATAACTTTTAAATCTTAATTTGAACATGATTGCAGATAAGAAAAAACTAGACTATAAGGTAAAAGATATTGCCTTAGCAGATTGGGGAAGATTAGAAATGGAATTAGCAGAGGCAGAAATGCCGGGACTAATGGCCCTAAGAACAGAATTTGGCAAGAAGAAGCCTTTAAAAGGAGCTAGAATTGCTGGTTGTTTACACATGACCATTCAAACAGCAGTATTGATTGAGACATTGACTGCATTAGGTGCAGAAGTATCTTGGTCTTCTTGTAATATTTTCTCTACACAAGATCATGCGGCGTCAGCTATTGCAGCAGCAGGTATTCCTGTGTACGCATGGAAAGGTATGAACGAGGAAGAATTCAACTGGTGTATCGAGCAAACATTATTTGCATTTAAAGGAGGCAAGCCTTTAAATATGATCTTGGATGATGGAGGTGATTTGACGAATATGGTATTAGATGAATACCCAGAGTTAGTGGAAGGTATCAAAGGTATTAGTGAAGAAACAACTACTGGAGTACATAGATTATATGAAAGAGTAAAGAATGGTACGTTACCATTACCAGCGATCAATATTAATGATTCTGTTACAAAGTCGAAGTTTGATAACAAATATGGCTGTAAAGAATCTTGTGTAGATGCCATCAGAAGAGCAACAGATATTATGTTGGCGGGTAAGGTAGCAGTAGTAGCAGGATATGGTGATGTTGGAAAAGGTTCCGCCGCTTCTTTAGCAGGTGCAGGTTGTAGAGTAATCGTTACAGAGATCGATCCTATTTGTGCTTTACAAGCAGCAATGGATGGCTTCGAAGTAAAGAAAATGAAGAATGCAGTAAAGGAGGCAAATATCATTGTGACTGCTACAGGTAACAAAGATATTTTGACTGGTGAGCATTTTGAAAAAATGAAGGACAAAGCGATCGTTTGTAATATCGGTCACTTTGATAACGAAATTGATATGGCGTGGTTAAATAAAAAACACGGCAAGTCAAAAGTAGAGATCAAGCCACAAGTAGATAAGTACACAATCGCTGGTAAAGATGTAATCGTCTTAGCAGAAGGTCGTTTAGTGAACTTGGGCTGTGCTACTGGTCACCCATCTTTCGTAATGTCTAACTCTTTCACGAACCAAACTTTAGCTCAATTAGAGTTATGGAAAAATAGTGATAAGTATGGCAACGATGTATATATGCTACCTAAGCATTTAGATGAGAAAGTTGCTAGATTACACCTTAAGAAAATTGGGGTAGAATTAGAAAGCTTATCTCAAGATCAAGCAGATTATATCGGTGTGAATAAGAAAGGGCCATACAAGCCAGAGCATTACCGATACTAGGAAATAGCTAAAAAATTATTTCGAGCTAATAGCTTGAATTGATAGATTAGAATTTTGGTTTTCATAAGGGCGGGTAGTAACTGAGAGGTTACTACCCGCTCTTTGTTTTTAGATACTGATAGATCGTCGAGGTTACAAACCATACCCGTCAGGCTATCAGAAAAGGCCATTGATAATTAGGTCATTAACGACGAATTCTTGGTGGCAGACATTTTAAAAATGGCTGACACCTTTTCGTCGACCCCAAGTATCAGCCACTTTCTAAGTGTCTGCTAATAAGATTCCGTCTCTTAACCTGACGGGTATGGTTACAAACCTCGACGATCCTATATTTTTTTATAGTATTTGCCAAAGAACCTAAAAGTGTACGGTAGGGAAGTATCTACTCATTCATCATAAAAAACAATGAGCAGAAGAAACAAATTACTAAAATTCTCCGAATTACAGACTTTTAAAAATGTCTATGAAAATTTTGACATGAAAGTCGCTCAACTGTCAGGAGCGAATGGGGAGATA
>CAKZUM010000467.1 GCA_937921525.1 uncultured Saprospiraceae bacterium | reverse complement strand
AAATAATATTGCACAAAGCTAGTATTTATGTTATAATCCTCTTTATCATATAAAAGTCCTTTCTTTAGACTTTTTAATGCTTTCTCTTGTTCATTCAAATATAAATAGCCAGAGCCTAAAAGATTCAAATAAAATACATCAATTGGTTCTTTCTCAGATGCAATTGAAAAATAATTCTTTGCAAGATCATACTCATTTAGTCCAATAGAAACTAATCCTTGGAATATATAACCTATGACAGAATCCGGATCAGTTTTTATAAATAATGTAAAATGTTTCTTAGCTAGTTCATATTGTCCTGTTGAGAAATATGATAATCCAAGATTTAAATTAGCTGTACGGTCTTCTTGATCTATAAGAACAACTTGTTTAAATGCTTCAATAGCAGACTGATACTTATTCAAATTAAGATAAGCTTCTCCTATTTGATTATAAAGCCATACCAATTTTGGGTCAATACTAATTGCTTTTTTACAATTCTCAATAGTTTTTGTATAGTCTTGTAATTTCTCATAAGCGTCTGCAAGTGAAATATAATATAGAGCACTATTTGGATTTATTTTTATTGCATGGTTATAATATTCAATCGCATTATCATAGTTCTTTGTATCACTATACAAAGCTCCTAATTCCCAATAATAATAATCATTATTCGGGTTAATATTTATTGATTTCTTATACGCTTCGATTGACTCCTCAAAGCTTTCCAGTTTACGATAAGACTTTCCTTTTTTGGCATAAACATCTTCATTATTTGGGTCTATTTCAATAGCCTTATCAAAACACTCTATAGCTTTTTTATATTTTTTTAGTTTATAAAAAGATTTTCCTTTATTGAAATATAGTGCAGGATCTTCTCCATTAATTTTAATAGCATTATCAAAACATTCTAATGCTTTTTTATATTTTTTTAGTTTATAGTAAGTCTCTCCTTTGATTGTAAGACTTTCTATACTGCTCGATGGTAATTCTATTATTATATTTAAGTGTCTCCTTGCCTTTTTAGATTTTTTAATACCAGTATAGAGATCATATAAATGTCGATGTAAAAAGATATTTTCTTTAAATTCCTTTTCTTCTAATAGATTATTAAAAAAATTTAAATCATTGTAAATTTTTCTACCACTCTTATATTCTAGTCTTATTCTATGAAGTAATTCTTCTCCCAAAAAATGTAATAAGCTAGATTTTCTAATTGTTTTAGCTTCTTTTGTTTGTTCGGCTTTCAGCCTTCTATCAGTTAATATTAAACTAATTTCTTTTTCTAGTGAATTACCATTTTTTAATATAGGTATTGGAATAGTATCTAAATCTATTAATAGTTTATTTGGAAGTGATCTCTTATATAAAAGAGCTTCTTCTTCATATTTTGTTCTTTTATCTTTATCTAGCTCTGCTCCGAATTTAAATTTTAAGTACCTTAGCTGTAAATCCTCTTCACTATATAGCACAGACAAAAAGTCAATAAATAACTTAGCAGCACCACTAGCGTTATCCGTTATTTCAAAACAGATACGCATTAAGGGTTCTTTCAACTCATAGTAAGTGTCTTTACCAATTTTATTTTTATCTAAATACCCCTTTTCTACTAATTCGGATGTTTGCTTACTTAAAGTGTTAGTCGCAATAAAGCAAAAACGGGCAATATCTTTACCCATTTGAGGGGTATGTTTACTACTTAAAAACTGAATAATTTTTTGTTGTTGTGGAGAAAGAGCATTCAAAAACTGTTCATAGTAGGGCTTTAAGTCGTTCATGGTTTTCACAAAAACCTTAGATAAATCTGATTTAAGATCAATTTTTAAAAAATTAAAAAACATTACTAATAAACGATGATTGCCACCCGTTAATCGATAGATTGCCTTTACTTTTCCTTTAAATATTGGAGTCGATATTCCCTGTTCTAAATGCTCATCTTCTGTTAAACTTGCCTGAACCTTTATAAATTCAAAAGCAGTTGCAAAATCTAATTTCTGTAGATGTTCGATATTAAAGAAGTTATAGAATGGTGCCTTAACATCTTGTATTTGATAGAATAAATTCTGGCTAGTAGCGAGTATACTAAATTGATTATGCTCGTGCATGAGGCTACGCAATTTGCTCTGCCCTTCAAGCCCCATACCGGTCTTTTTATCAAATAATACGTTTAAATTCTCGATCAAGACAACTAAGCCTTTTTCACCTATGAATTCAAGTAAAATCTGTCTGAATGCTTCTTCTTGTTTATGAATTGCTAAGTCAGCAACTTCATAAATTAAATCGTTTAAATTTTCATACTGCCCTTCTTGATGCTTGATAAAAGATAGTAAAATATGGCGAATGAAGTCCGAAAAATTAGCAATACCTCGTTCATCTTCATTCATGTAAGCTACTAATATCCGATCATCTAAAGTCTGGTTGGACTTCAAGCGATAGTGTAATACTTTTGTTATATGCGTTTTTCCACTACCTCTTGGTGCAATTAATAAAGACTGATAGGTTTGGGTCTTCAGAATTTTCTCCAATAGTTCTTGTTCGACTCTATCAACCACCTCTCTTCTGCCAATAAGTGTTTTTTCTAATATAAGAGGGTCAACTGTATTGGCACTAAAACTTAACAACATAGAAGAATGAATTTTAGGGAATTGTGAATATATATTAGACTTAATTCTGAATGGAAAATTGAAAATGCCTACAAAACGTTGACAATTAAGACTCAATTTTCGCTATACAAAGAGATTGAAATAAACACTATTGATTAATAAGACTTATTGATTTTCCACCATTTTCGCAGAATCTCATATTTAAATTGATAGGTTCGTTGTTCTTTTTTCATTTGTCGTAGAAGATAATCATCTGTTCTAAGCCGCTCCAATTCATCAATGAGTGTGGTTCTACTTATTATTTTTTCGCTAGAAAGGTAGTTTAAAATCTCTACCTCTGTCTTAGGATTTTTCTCTTTAGACAGAAAATTTAAGATTAAAAAGGAGTCTTCTTTATTTGGGTAGTGAAGAGTTATTCTCTCGTAGAAATGCTTAAATTCAAACTTATTATTCGGATCATCTAAAATAGTATCATAGGCTTTCTGAATATTATTTTGATAACGAATAATAGAAAAAAGAGCATCAATGTAGTAAGGTATATTCTCCCCTAGTTCACAGATGGACTTCATTTCTGCCTCAGAAAGATCTAATTCACACCCCATATTAAAGCATTGGGCAAGGTAAAAGGCATTCTCGTCTGTCAGTGGGTCTAATATAAAATCGAACATGTGATTGAGTGGTTGACCAATATTATTACCCGCTCTTTTCAATTTATCCAGCACAAGATCAATCCCAATAGAGCCACAATAAATAAATCGAATCGAATCTTTAAAAGGCTCATTGTGCATCACAGAACGTAATATTCCAACTAACTCACTAGCCTCTTTTTCATCTTCAATCTTATCCAACATAATACTAAATTCGTCCAAGCTGATGACAATTTGTCTATTAGGATTAGATTCAATGATGGCTAATAATAATTCGTCTAATTGTTTTTCCCAGACTTGTCTGCGTTTATTTAATTCTGCTGAAAATCCACCAGGTAATCCTATTTTAGAAAATCTTCCCAACAATTTATCAAAAGCTTTATCAACTTTGCTGATGGCTTTTTCTTTTATTACTTTCTCTTCTTTTAGCTTCAAATAGAGTTTTTCAATGAAACTATCGCAATTAGAAATTCCTTCTACATTTAGGTAGATAGCCCTAAACGCCTTGTCTCGGTTGAGCTCAGCATTCAATTTTGATAATAAGGAGCTTTTTCCAGAACGCCTTAAAGCACTTAAGTTGATACTTTGTCTTTTGAGGATACTAATCATCTTTTCCACTTCTGCATCTCTACCGATTACTTGATTAGGTTGAAGAATTCCTCCTGTGCTTGGGGTTAATGGTACTATAGTCATATTGTTTAATTTTTCACAAAAATACGATAAAAATATCGTACGATATTTTTGACGTGTATTTAAAATGTAAGAGATTATTCAAGCCTTTGTACTGGTATTTTAATCTAATCTCTAAACAACCTATTTAATAAACCGATGATACCAATACCATTGTAAGCCTCCCCGAGCCGCCATAAACAGCAACAAAGCCAACCATAAAGAATGATTAGACAAAGAAGATGGTAGCAAATAGAACGATCCAATATAAACACCCAAGGCGATTAACATCGTTTGCCGCATTGCTTTAGAAGCAGTCAGTCCAATAAATACCCCATCCCATATATAACAAGGCGTTCCGATTAATGGAAATAAGATAATCCAAATGATATAAGATCGGCTGTCTACTAATAAATGTGCCTGATCTGTAAATAGCCTCAATAACAGATCGCTGAATAAAAAGTAGCAGATCGTATAGACAATAGCTAATCCGATACCCCATAAAAAAGATAGCCGAATCGATTCTTTTAGTTGAGCAGCAATACCCGCTCCTTTATATTTCCCAACAAGACTTTCACTTGCATACGCAAAGCCGTCCACGCCATAGGACATCCAATTCACAAACTGTAATAAGATGACATTAATCGCCAACACACTAGCTCCTAATGCGGCTGATTGTCTATAGAAAAAACCGAAAGCAGTTGTCAAGCAAACCGTTCTAATAAAAATATCTTTGTTGATTTGAAGAAAGGATTTTAACGCCTGCAATTGATACAAGGCTTTCCCCCGAAATACTTTTAAAGTAGACCTATACTTGATCCAAAATAAAAGTGCTGCCCCAAAAAAGCCAACATATTGCGCCAATACCGTCCCCCAAGCAACGCCCGCAATACCCCAGCCTCGCACATGCACCAAATAATAACTTCCAATAATATTGACCCCATTAATAAGGAGCGTCAAGACTAATGGTAATACTGCATTTTGCATCCCAAAAAACCAGCCCATCATAGCAAATAAACCAATCGTTGCTGGTGCTGCCCAAATCCTTATAAAAAAATACGTTTCTACCATTGGTATTTGCTCCTCCGATATATTCATTAGCTGGATCATTAATCTAGCCAATGGTTGTTGAAATAATACTAATAAACTACTGAGCAATACGACTAGCAACATCGCTCTACCTAAGGTATGAATGATTTCATCTTGATCGTTTTTACCAAAAGCTTGGGCAGTAATGCCAGTCGTTCCCATTCGTAAAAAGCCTAGATTCCAATAGAGGATATTGAAAATCATTGCGCCTATTCCTACCGCACCTAGATGCAGTTCTGATAATCGTCCCATTAGTGCCGTATCGACCGTACTTAATAGGGGGATAGAAATATTACTTAGAACGTTTGGGATGGCTAGGCGTAGGATTTCTTTATTCATAAAGTAAAGGTGCAAATAAAATATTGTATGTCAACATCTAGCAACCACGGAGTGGTTGAACTTGAGTAACCTCGGATAAAATCCGAGGACCTACAAGGTCAACGTCTAGCAACTACGGAGTAGTTGAACTTGAGTGTTGCCAAGTATTGTTCAACTACTCCGTAGTTGCGATGTAGGAGGATATGGTTTTTCTTTTCCTAGGATTTCATCCTAGATTTTCCTAGGATTTCATCCTAGGTTATTTATGTTCAACTACTCCGTAGTTGGTAGGGTACTAATTATTTTTAATAATAAACAAAAAAGTTATTATTTTGTTTTTTATAAACTTTTTGTGATTTTTTATACCCATTTTGCTTGTGCTTTCATAGAACTAATCGTAACTTTACCCTACATTCTACACCTACATACACACATCCTATATGCCCAAAAAAACGCCCCCTACACGGGATATTATTCC